>JBHEMV010000101.1:0-9292 GCA_046262375.1 Pyrinomonadaceae bacterium | reverse complement strand
TCGCAACCCAAAGCGAACATCATAGGAGAGAATCTGCTCACGATGTTTTCGAGGTTCGTCTGCATCTGGTCTCCTATCACCAAATACGGCAAACCGATGCGGGCGATGGCGACTCGAAGAATGGATACAGAAGGACTGCAGTAGTCATGGCTCGCTATTAATGGGCACGTCAATGTTCTTCTCCACCATTCCCACCAGGACACTGCTCCTTTCCCTGTATCTGCTCGTTTCAGGCTCACTTCTTCCTTCTTTCGGGCAGCAACAGGTAGAGACCCTTCAGACAAAAGAGCCGGATGACGTCCTGCGGATTAATACCAACCTGATGCAGGTACAGGCCGTCATCTTAGACAAGCAAGGCCGTTTCGTGGATAACCTGAAGCCCGACCAGTTCGAAGTGACCGTTGGCGGGAAGCCGGTGGCGGTCTCCTTCTTGGAACTCGTCAACGCCGGAAGTCCGAACGAGGAAGCTCAACTCGCGACCGCGCGCGGCACGCCCCTCCCGTCGGGGAAGAATCGGAGGGGGAGGGCCGAGGGGCGCGGCCGGACGATTTTCTTCTTCGTCGACGACTTACACCTCACACCCGAGAGCCTCGTGCGCACCCGTCAGACGCTGCTGCGCTCCATTGAGGACGAGGTGAAGCCGGGCGATCAGGTGGCACTGGTCTCCCCCTCCGGTCAGATCGGCTTCCTACAGCAACTGACGGACAACAAGGCGGTCTTGCGAGCTGCCCTCACGCGCCTCAGGGTCGCCCGTAGTGTCGCGGTGCGCGACGACAGTGAGCAAGCGTTGATGTCGCCCTACCAGGCCCAGGCCATCGAACGCAATAACCCCGATATGCTGGCATACTTCATCGCAGAACTGCGGAAGAGGTTTCGTGAGAGTCTCTCAGCCGAAGCGGCCGAGATGATGGTCAGGGGGCGAGCGCGGAGAATCGCCCAGCAAGCTAACGCGGTCACCACCAACACGCTCTCTACGCTCTCGAACCTGGTCCGTTCGGCCGCGCCGCTCCCCGGCAGAAAGCTTGTCTTTTTCCTCTCCGACGGCTTCCGCATCGACGATAGCCCAGACGAGTTGAACTGGCTCCGACTGATCACCGACGGCGCCGCGCGCTCCAACGTGGTCATCTACACCGTACATACTCGCGGTTTGACCTCCGGCCTGGTGGACGTCACGACCCCTCAAGATTTCGACAGGACGAACCGCCTGACGAGCCCGATAGGGGAACTACACGCGACGCAGGAACCACTTCACACGCTCGCCGCTGATACGGGAGGGCGGGCTCTCATGAATACCAACGCTTTCGGCGAGGCCATCGACAAAGTCCTGCAGGAGACGTCCCGCTACTACCTCCTCGCCTGGCAAATGGGTCAGATCGAGCAACGCGACGCGAAATACCAACGCATCAATATCGCCCTTCGGGATCGCCCCGATCTAAAAGTCCTGACGCATGGCGGGTTCTTCGCCGCCCCGCCGCAACCTTCATCGGGGAAGCGCCCCGGTACCGAAAAGGAAGCGGCCGAAGCCGTCCCCACCGACGCTGGGCTGCTCTCCGCGCTCAACTCACGCTATCCGATCAAATCTCTTCCCACGTCTGTCTCGGCCGGATACATGGACTCGCCGCAGGGGGATATAGTCTTGATCTCTACGATGGAACTGGATGCGGAGGCACTTGACCTCGGCACGGACGGCGAGGGGCGAAACGCGGAAGTCGACATCATGGGCGTTGTGTTCGACGACCGGGGAAAGATCGTGTCGAACTTTAAAGAACTGCTTACCGTTCCGCCTCCGGCGGTTACTCGAAAGACAGAACGGCGCCAGCGCCTCGGGTACAATCACCAGTGCCGGCTCGCGCCCGGACTCTATCTGGTGAAAGTCGCCTCGCAGGAGAGGAGATCGGGGCGTAAGGGTAATGCGGCGCAGTGGGTGGAAATACCGGACTTGAGACAAGGTCAGTTCGCCCTCGGCAGCCTCTTCATCGAGGAGCAGCTGGCGGGCGACCCCACGGTTGTAAGCAGCGGGATGTCCTCTCCCGCACAGGCCCTTCCGGTGGCTGGCGGCCGTCTGGCGCAAACATCAACCTTGCGCCTGCGAACCATCATCTACAACGCACAGGGCAACGCTTCGGCCCCGCCCGACGTGGTCGTGCAAGTGCAGTTTCTGCGAGATAATCGCCCCGTCCTTTCGACGCCTCTGGGCAAGGTAGGAGTTGAGGGGGTCGAGGATCTAAAGCGTGTCCCTTATGGAGCGTCGGTCCCTCTCAAGACGTTCCCTGCGGGTCAGTACACGCTGCACGTGCTCGCGATAGACCGCGTTGCGAAAGCGAGCAGCTCACAGCAGATCACCTTCGTGGTAGAGACAGTTAAATAAAACGAGTGCGTTTCACAAAACAAACGACTATCCGCAGATTTCGCAGATTACACAGATTAAAAACGGAACTTTCAAAAGCTGAAACCTAATGCTGTTAGGTGGTATTAGTTTTTGAATCTGCGTAATCTGTGTAATCTGCGGATTGGTAATTCCGATGGCACGGGCATCAAGAAGCTCACCGACGATCCCGAAGGAACAACTGGCCCACAATGGCTGGCGCAGTTCTTTAATTCTCATTTCAATTGTCTTGATAAGCCTGCCGCTTAGCTCGAGGGCTCAGCAGATACCAGCGCAGAGGAGTTCTCTGGTGACCTTCGAAGAGGTATCGCCGAAGGCGAACGGCATCACGTGGGTTCACGCTAACGCTCATTCACCCGAGCGATATCTACCGGAGACGGTTGGTGCGGGCTGCGCTTTCTTTGACTTTGATAACGACGGATGGATGGACATCTACCTGGTTAATAGTGGACCTTCAGATTTTTATGCCCCAACCGCGCCGCTCAAAAACGCTCTGTATCGCAACAACCACGACGGCACATTCACCGATGTGACCGACAAGGCGGGAGTGGGTGGAGGCACGTTCGGAATGGGAGTCGCTGCTGCCGACTATGATAAAGACGGCTGGACCGATCTTTACATCACGAGCTATGGCCGCAACATTCTCTACCGCAACAACGGCAACGGGACATTTACAAATCTCACGGATAAGGCGGGGATCGCCTCGCCGGGCTGGTCCACCTGCGCGGTGTGGTTCGACTATGACAATGATGGCAAGCTGGACCTCTTTGTCTCCAGTTTCGTCATTTACAACAAGTCAACCAGTTGTGGTGACAACCGTTTGAAGCGCAAGTATTACTGCATTCCGCGCGCTTTCAAGCCGCAGCCGAGCCATCTGTTCCGTAATAAAGGGGATGGCACGTTCACGGATGTGAGCGGTGAGTCAGGGATAATAAACTCGCCCGGTAAATCGTTTGGCGCTGTCGCCACCGATGTTAACAACGATGGATTGATAGATTTATTCGTCGCTAACGACACGTTCCCGAATTTCCTGTTCATCAACAAGGGTGGTGGAAAGTTTGAAGAGGTCGGGCTAGTCGCCGGCGTGGCTTATAGTGAAGCGGGGGTCCCGCGTTCAGGAATGGGCGTTGATGCTGCTGACTATGATGGCGATGGGTGGCAAGACCTGTTTGTCGCCAACATTGATCGCGAATTCTTTAGTCTCTATCGTAATCAGAAAGATTTAACCTTCGTGGATGAGCCGGGCGAGATCGCCCAGGCGACGCGCTTCTTAAGCGGTTGGGGATTAAAGTTCTTTGACTATGACAACGATGGTGACCTCGATCTGTTTCTCGCTAGTGGTCACCCGGATGATATGGTCGAGACGCTGACAGCGGGCGTGAAGTACAAAGAACCGCTACTGATGTTCCAGAATATCGGGCGCACATTCAAGAACGTGAGCGCGCAATCGGGACCAGTTTTTGGCAAAGACTATCCAGCGCGCGGGCTGACGGTCGGCGACTGTGACAATGACGGCGACCTGGACGTGCTTATCTCAAATAACGGCGAGGCGCCGCTGCTTCTGCGCAACGAAGGCGGCAATCGGAATAACTGGGTCGGTCTGCAACTGATCGCGACCAGGAGCAACCCTGCCGCTGTTGGCGCAGTGATTACGTGGCAGGCCGGCGGGGTTAAGCGTAGTCGTCTGAGGACAAACGGCGGAAGCTATTTGGCCTCGCATGATCCGCGCGAGATTCTTGGTCTCGGCAGCGCGACGAAAATTGACAGCGTTGAGATTCGCTGGCCGAGCGGCAGAGTGGATAGGCTCTCGAATCTGTCGACCAATACTTACATCAAGGTGAAAGAAGGTGAAGGAGTCATTCAAAACACGACAGCTGCTGGGCTAAAAAAGTAACAATGCCATGTTGCAGCTTGAGGAGCATTCAGTAACAAGCCGCGAGCACACCGGAAAATCATTGTCTTCCGATCCGCTCGCGGGTTACAGCATCAAATTTCAGAAAATCTTCCGAACGACTATTTGTTAAGCAGTTCTAAGGAGTTCTTATGAATAAGTGGTTTTTAGCGCTTTGTCTGGTATTTGCCTTAGGTAGTTTGTCTTTTGGGCAAAAAGTAGCTCAACGAAAAAGGTCTCAACAAGAAACGGCCCAACAAAAGGCTTTGGAAGCTGAGTCCGCACGTCAGCGTGCCGCCGCTTTACTTGAGCAGTTGCCGGAGCAAATTAAGTTAATGGACGAACCCGCGTTGCGCGTTCTTCTCAGGCTTGAAATCGTCAGTCATTTCTGGGGTAATCAGCGCTCTGCATCTTCCAAGGGAAATGACTCCTCTAAAAACACGTATAAAAACACGACGGTTATGGTTAAGGAGGCTCTAGCAGATCTAGAAGAGCATGAAAAGGATATCCCGAGAGGCTTTGCGCAATACGCCCGCACAAGGTTGATCTCGCTGCTTCAGTTGCATGCCCCTGAGTTGGCCGCTCGCCTGGTTAAAAGCGATGCTCCTGAAGATACCCGCAAATTGTCTGACACAGACATCGCAAATTCACTATTTGCCTCTAACAACATAGAAGCGGCTGTGGAGAAAGTGCGCAGCAGTATTAGGAGAGGAAATGATCCGGGAAGCAACATCGTTTTCTTCTTGACCCGGCTTGAGAAAGGGCGTCCAAATGAATTCCCTCGCTTGTTGTCAGAATTGCTTACAGTCGGTGAGCTGAAACAGGGCGGCCTCTCGGTCGAAACTCTATCCTGGTTATCAAGCTTTTATCTAAGCGATAAGACTTCTCCAGAGTTGAAAGCGCGCTTTTGCGCTGTAGCTATCAATGTTATCGGAGAAAGTTCTACGATCTCTGATCGGTACCAGCTAACCTACGCTCATAGCTTGGTGAATTCTATCTTGCCTTTCATAGAGAAGCTGACGCCATCTTTATACGGTCAGGCGTTAGCTCAAGCATCAGCCTTAGCCTCACGCATCCCACAGCAGGAGATTGAACGTCTTGCTATTGCAAGAAGAGTGAAGGAGAGTGACGATCCCTTGGAACAGTTGATTACGGAAGCTAAGTCCGTCAATGATTCGTCCCTTAAAGATGATTTGTTAACCGAGGCAGCACAGCTTGCCCTAAAAAAAGAAGAACTGCGGAAAGCCGTCGATCTAGCTGACTCCACCTCTGCTGAAGGGGACCACGGGCGTTGGCGTGACCAGTTCCTCGGAGACGTCGTAAGTCGAGCCATCGCCAAAAAAGATTTAGAACTGGCTGGTTATGCCATATCTAAAATTCAGTCAGCTTTGAAGCGTGCAAACGAGCTGCAAAAACTCGCTCAGTATTACATCGAGACCAAAGAGTCAGACCGCGCGCATTATGTACTGATTGATGCTGTCAAGCTCATAGACCTAACAGACGATAGTTCAGATAAAGCAGTGGCACTACTTAACATTGCAACCTCATTCAGCAAAATCAACGATGTGCCAAGATTTTTCGATCTAGTTCAAAGATCCATTAATGTGATTAATAAGGTTACCTCCGGGCGCCTTAATCCGGATGACAAATCAAACAGTGATGCCTATGTCACGGACACGCTAATCCCTCTCGCATCTTACATTATTCCAGTTTTTCAATCCCTGGCACGGAAGGACGAGTGGCTGACCAACAGTCTAATAATTAAGATTCAACCCAAAGAGATTAGAGGTCCTGCTGTGTTCGGAAGTTATTTAGGCGCTCTCGGGGTCGCTAAAGATTTAGGATCAGCAGAGCAAACTCGCATGCCGCTTCAGCAAGATTAGTTCTCTGGGGCTCATTAAGCATGAGCACAGAACTGTGGAACTTTGCTGGAATTCAGGCGTGCATTTAATGATTCAAATTGATTCAAATGTGAAGTGGGGCGGCGAAAATTGACAGCGTAGAGATTCGTTGGCCGAGCGGCAGAGTGGATAAGCTCTCTAATCTACCGATCGATAATTACATCAAGGTAAAAGAGGGTGAGGGAGTCCTCACTAGGAGGAATGAACCATGAAGACATCAATCCCTTGCTTGTTGGCTCTATGTCTGAGCTGCTCTATGCCGTACGTTGCCGGCGCGCAAAACAAAGTCGATTATTGTGAACCTACCACGGTCGTTAAAGAAGAGTTGAAGAAACTCTTGATGAAGGATGCCGAGGATCTGACAGAGCGGCAAAAATTCGAGCGCCGGATGGCCATGCTGCCGAAGTTGTTGCAGCAGTATCCGGAAGATTTCTTCATCAGAAAGGCATATCTCGATTATCGCAACCCCAACTATTTCCCTGCCGAGAAATTAAGAGAAGAGCACCGTCTGTTGTTCGAGCAACGTCCGAAGGATCCGATTGCGGTTTACCTCTATTCGCGGTTGCTGGTCGGTTATAAGACCAAAGAGGCGATTGAGATATTGAACAAAGCGGTCGCGGAATCACCCGGTTTCCCCTGGAGCTATATTCAGTTGGCCCACGTTTACAACACCCCGGTTTTTCGCGATCAGGCAAAAGCGAAAGAAAATCTTAAAAAATGGTTTTCGATCTGTCCAAACCAAAGCGAACGTCTTTGGCTCCTTTCGCAGATTGGCGATACTGAGTTGATGGCCGAGACGGCGAAACGTTTGCGCGCGCGCCTGGAATCATCAGTAGAAGCTGAGGATCTCACGCTTTGGGGTAATCTATGGTCCTGGGAATTTAGGCTCAAACCGGTGCCAGAGCACGCGCAAGTGCGAGCAAAGCTCGCGGAGGATTTGAAAACCTTGCGCGCCAAAGATCTCGGCGGCGAGGATCGCCTGATCGTTCTCCGTTCAGGATACACGATGCTCAACGACAAAGAGGGCAAGCAATGGGTGGAAGATGAGATGGCGCGTCGGTATCCAAAATCGCGGACTCTGTCCTGGCTGCAGGAGCGCTGGCTTGAAGCAAATCCGTGGCCGGCTCCAGATGTCCCGGACGAGAAGAAACAGGCTTTTTATCAGGCTCGACTCAAAGCCTTAAATGAGTGGCTGAAACAGTGGCCGAATGAGAGAGACCTCTGGGATCATAAATTTTTTGCAGCCGCCGAGATTGCGGGATTCCCAAACGCAGAGCTTGAAGCCATTGGCGAAAGAGTCTTGAAATTGTCGGAGGCCGAAGACTTCCTCTCGATCCCTCCGATTCAGACGAGAGTTGCCCAAGCTTATTCCAAGCACAATATGGCGACCGAGCGCATCCCATCATTGATCTTTAAAGGGTTTGCAGAGATGGAGCGTTTTGCGAAACGCAATCCGCTACCCGATCTCTATAAACGCGAGGACGAGAAAGAAGACGTCAATCTGCGATACGTACGCTGGCAGTCTTGGCCGCTTCTGGTAGAAGCTTATGCAAAATTGAAACAACCCGATAAAGCGCGTGCAGTGCTGGAGCAGATGGTCGATTCTCTGAAGAAGCTCAAGCCTGTCGATAATGCCAAGGCGAGCGAAAAATCACGGTATGCGGCACATCAGGTTGCATATTGGCAAACGGTCGGCAAGCTGGCCGACATCGAAAGTCGCAAGCTCGATGCGCTGGCCTCTTATCAAACGGCGCTTTCCTTCCGCGCAAATACTCCGAAGATCAAAGATGAGCTGAAGGAAAATATCGATCGTTTATGGAAAGAGTTGGGCGGCACGGAAGAAGGTCGCAATGCCTTATTGAGCCGCAACGATGTTAAGAAGGTAGCTGAGGCGACTGAAGAATCCTGGGATACGGCGAACAAACCACTGGCGGATTTTGCGTTGACTGATTTGCAAGGGAAGAAGTGGCAGCTTGCGGACTTAAAGGGCAAGACGATCTTCATCAATTTCTGGGCGACCTGGTGTGGCCCATGCAGGCAGGAATTGCCTCATATTGAAAAACTGCATGAGCAAATGAAGGACAAAAGCGATGTGCTGATCTTGACCTTCAATATCGACGATGAGCTCGGCCTGGTAGAACCGTTCATGAAGGAGAACAAATATACTTTCACAGTCATCCTGGGACCCGACTATGCATCAAGTCAGGAGGTGTACGGGATCCCGCGCAACTGGATAGTGGGGCCGGGCGGCGCTATAAAATTTGACGGCCTTGGTTTCGGCGGCGACGGCGAAGGGTTTCTTAAGAAAGCGATCGCGGCAATCGAAAAAGCGAAGGAAAAGAAGTGAGAGGGATAACTTCCTGCATCTCTTTATAATCGCAGTTCGGAACGCCCTATCAAAATTGCGAGTGGGGGCTGCTAGTCAGAAGGGGAAAGGAGGAAAAAAGAAAATGTCTCCACGCACAACAAAATACACTTTGGTCGCAGTGTTGGTGCTTACACTGGGAGCCGTTACGTCGGTCGTTGGCTACCTTGTAAAGCAGCGGCGCGAACGGGCTCACGCGCAGGTCACGTCCAAGTCGACGCCCTATGTCATGGCGTCTAACCAAAAGTTTTTCAGGAGCGATGGCTCGCCGGGGTTGCTGGTAGCAACCATTGTGCGATATCGGCGCAGTGATGGTTCTTTCAAGCAGGTGACAACCCATTACGAGCCGGACGGCTCATAGTCCGAACCCTCAATCACAGAGGTAACGAGACGGACGTTGAAAGGACCAAACTATTATTTCACTGAAAGCGAGGAGCCCATGAGAAAGATTCTTGTCGTGACAGTTCTTACGGTTGTAGCGAGCGTCTTGACTTGGAGGACAACGGTTGAAGGGAGGTGACCTCTGGTGAGTCGCACAGCTATTGCCCTATTCTTGGCAGCGATCTCGTGCTGCGGTAGTGTCTCCGCTCAGGATAAATCTCAAAAACCCACCCTCCCTTCGTCATCCTGCTCGCGCGAAAACGCGCTGACAATCGTTCAGCAGCAAATCGATCTGACGAAGACCATTGACGACGACGTACGTCGCATCACAGTCCTGCTCCGAGCAGCCGATTTGATTTGGCCATACC
>JBHEMV010000100.1:0-9468 GCA_046262375.1 Pyrinomonadaceae bacterium | reverse complement strand
CCTTTTGTGTATCGCTATCTGTTCGAGCTGATCGACTTTCTCTTTGGTGACAAACCCAGGCATGATCTCGTTCTAACGCGTCAACCAGGAAAGACCGTTTCTTGAACTCGTTGACGCACAAGCGGCACGCTACGGGTTTAAGCTCTAATTTTCCGTGTCGTCTTTTCCACCCTCGTTCTGGTTTTTCCCCTGGTCTGCGTTGCCAAGCCCCGTCGCCTTAGTTCCCGCTTGAGTGGCTCCCTGGACAGCGCCTTGAGCTGCTCCCGCGGCCGCACCACCAACAACAGCCTTCAAGACCTTCTTCGCTTTTCTCAGCATGGGCAACGAACGCTTCTTAGTAGTCTTGCGGGCAGCGCTCTTCTTTGCCGTACCCTGCTTGCGGGAGGAGGTAGACTTTTTGGAAGCTGTCTTCTTTGTTTTAGAAGCTGCCTTCTTTGTCGTCTTTCTCTTCGCGCCTGACTTCCCACTCTTCTTTCTTGTTGCCATGATTAATCTCTCCTTTGGATTTAAGGTCCACATGAAGCAACGCTTCCCCAATGCTGAAGAAGCGTTGCCTGCTGTGGACGCTGCTCTGACGTTTCCGCCAGGGCTTTTTTAGAAAACCACGCAACGAAGTCCGCGAGGTTTCTATCTCGTTGAATCCATCGTCCGAAAACCTTGACCCCCCTTATCGCAGTACCGCCGCCACTACGGCGTTGATTCACACGTTTCAGACACAAAGCGAAACTCTAAACAGCTCTTCGGCCTGAGACGAGGTTGATGATGAAAACAATCAACGCAATGACGAGCAGCAGGTGAATGAGCCCGCCGCCAATGTGACCAAGGAATCCAACCAACCAAAGAATGAGCAAAATCACAAGAATCGTCCACAACATAGGCTAATGCCTCCTTTGTTAGTAACCGGAAATCTCAAAAACTTTTGGAACGATTAACTGCGGAGCAATGCTCATGCCATTTTGTGATCAATCCAGTCGCATGCCGTTATTCCCCTTAAATTGGGTTCTTGGGTCCTCTCGAACCAGATCTACAAGCCAGTAAACGAAGAGTTGACTAAGTGGCGTGCATCAGAACAGTTCGATTCTCGTTTTTTAGTTGGTTAAGGATTGTGCGAAATTGGTTCAAAATCCGGGCCCCATGGCGGCTCTTACAGGTTCTCAAAGGCTCGTGACGAACTGAAAAAAGCTCGGACTAACGCTCCTAACTGCAGTTGGTTACGCGCGGACTGGTTCAACAATGCAACCCAGCGGCTAACCGCTCGCGATCAGACGATCATCTTGACAAAAGAGCCAACTGTAACTATATTGGTTACAGACCCTTAGGCGTTTCCCCGAGTTTCGAGTTTATATGTCGACCAGCAGCCGTTTCGCAGTGGCGGTACATGTTCTTACGCTCATGGCGTGGGCGGATGACGAGCCATTGAAATCGGAGCAGGTGGCCGAGAGCGTTAAGACAAATCCGGTTGTTATACGGCGAATGCTGTGTGAACTGGCCGAGTCGAAACTTGTCGTTTCGCAGTCGGGCGCAATGGGTGGTTCAAAGTTGGCACGTCAGCCCGAGCAGATCACACTCCTGGATATATACCAGGCGGTTGAAAGCCGGGGTGTTTTTTCGCTGCATCGTCATCCTCCGAATCGTCACTGCCCGGTGGGCGTAAACATTGGAACTGTGCTTAACGACGTGTTGGACGACGTCGATTCAGCTGTAGAGCGCGTGCTTGCCAACATCACTATAAAAGATGTGGTGCGGCGCTTGAAGCCGTGCTTACGGACGCCTGCCGCCAAGAGCAAGCACGGGAGCAAAGAACAAGTTTTGTCTGTAAGAAACTAACAAACAAGCGTGTTCGTATTAGTAAGAAGCGTGGTGGAAACAATAACGAGAAAGTATAGAGTCCGTTGCGAGAGGCTCTCTACAGATTAATGAATCTCGCGTGAAAGGACGGTCTTCAATTGGCCAGGCTGCAAAAAGATCAGGACGGAGTTGAGCCCATGGATTCGGTAAAGCCAAATTTTTCCGGAGCCCATGAGGAACTGCTGGATGACGCTGTCTCGATCGAGGATATAGACGAAGTTTTAGAAAAGCTGGCAACCGCGGGCATCACTGGAACTGAGACAGACGAGCCTGTCATCGGCGAGGCTTCTTCTTCGGCGGCGCAAGCTGAAGACGATGACGCCGCCCCGGAAGAAATGGAACTAGACCTCTCCGCCGGCGAGCTCGACAAAACTTCTGATCCAGTTCGTGTCTATATGCGCGAAATGGGTGTCGTACCGCTTCTTAAACGGGAGCAGGAAGTTTCTATAGCTAAGAGGATCGAGTGGGGGCAGAAACGAGCGCAAAAGGGAATCACGCGCTCGCCGATGGCGGTTGCCGAATTGTTGAAGGTCGGCGCTGAGCTTGAAGCAGGCACGATCGGTATCCGCGACGTCGTTAATTTTTCCGATCAAATGGAAACCGAGGAGCACGAGGATAAAACAGAAGAATATCTTCAGTGGACCATTGAGGGTATCCAAAACATTCGCCGCCTTTACAAGCGCGGACTAAAAGAACTGGCGCAAATGAACGCCGAGCAAAAGCTAAAACGTGGCAAAGGGTCGCGAAAACTGATTCGGCTACGGCGCAAAGTAGCCCGGACGCGACTTGAGATCGTGCAGGAGATAGGACAACTCCATCTCAAAGAGGCTATCCGGCAGCGTTTGATCAGTGCGATTGCCACAATGCATAGAGAGACGCGCACGCTGGAGCGTGAGATTGAAAGCTACAACGCCAAGCTCGGCAAGAAACGCCTGAAGGCAGAAGATGCAAAGGAGTTTAAGCGACATATTTCGGCTGCTAAACGTCGCCTCAAAGAAATCGAGGCCGAACATCACGTCTCGCCTTTGGAAATCAAACGCTCGCACCAGATGATTGTTACTGGTGAGGCGCAGGCAGCGCAGGCGAAGCATGAGCTGACTGAGGCCAATTTGCGCCTGGTGGTTTCCATAGCCAAAAAGTATCAGAACCGTGGCCTTCAGTTTCTCGACCTCATACAAGAGGGCAACCTTGGACTTATGAAGGGCGTGGACAAGTTTGAATGGCGGCGCGGCTATAAGTTTTCAACCTATGCCACGTGGTGGATTCGGCAGGCAATCACGCGCGCAATTGCGGACCAGGCACGCACGATCCGCATTCCCGTTCACATGATTGAAGTTATCAATAAGCTAAGGAACACTTCGCGCGAGCTGGTGAGGGAACTCGGGCGTGAACCAACGACTGAAGAGATAGCGAAAAAAATGGGCATGTCTGTCGAGAAGGTCAGCAAGGCGCGGAAGCTTGTCCAGCAGCCGGTCTCGCTGGAGACCCCCATCGGCGAAAGTGGAGATTCGCAACTCGGAGATTTGATTGAAGACAAATCAAGCACGAGTCCCGCCGAAAGAGTTATCACTTCAAATCTGCGTGAAATCACCGGCGATGTGCTTCAAACGTTGAGCCCGCGAGAAGAGCGAGTGATCCGCATGCGGTTTGGCCTGGACAGAGAAGGGCATGAACGCACGCTGGAAGAAGTGGGCCAGGACTTTAATGTAACTCGCGAACGTATACGACAAATTGAAGCCAAGGCGCTTAGAAAGCTACGACATCCTTCGCGGGCACGTGTGCTCAAGAGCTTTATCGAGGGGCAGCGCCAATAACGAGGGTCATGACAGGTAGAATAGACTTTTCAGTCTGAATATTTCAGTCGAGGACAGGCAGGAATGCCTGTCCTCAAAACAATCAGGGAACAGGAGAATAGAAATGAGCGAGAAGGTTATGGCCGTAACTGACGGGTCTTTCGAGAAGGAAGTGCTGCAATCAAACAAACCGGTCCTGGTGGATTTCTGGGCTGAATGGTGTGCTCCCTGCCGCATGCTTGCGCCAACGATTGACGCCATCGCTGAACAATTTGGCGAGACCGCCGGTGTGGTCAAAGTGAATGTCGATGAGAACACTTCGACGGCACAGCGTTATGGAATAAAGGGAATTCCAACTTTGATTCTCTTCAGCGCGGGCAAAGAAGTGGAACGCGTAGTGGGCGCAACAAGCAAAGAGTCGATCTCGCGCATGGTCGAGAAGCACGTAAGTGTGGCGAGCGCGTAAAAAAGCCAGGCTCCTGCCTCGTCCGGAAGCCGATGGGTTCGGAACCATTCTGCCGGGCCCACTCGGGGGTACAAGCCCCAGAAGTTTATCGCTGCGTATTTTGAAAGGGAGCGATCTTGAAGATTACATTAACCTCACCTGCCCGGCTCCCCCAACTACTCGGGTTCATGAACTCCACCGAGTATCGTCTAAGGTTTGGACCGTAAGAATACATGTCGATGAAGGTACAATAGCCGCTTGAGGTCACGCTCAAGCGGCTTTTTTTAGCAAAGCTATCCTGAATTGCACACACTTCAGCGACGCTCTCCTCGTCACTGAATCTATTGACTTATTACTCAATATGTCATAAAAGCCCACTGTCTACTCGCCTCGCAACCTTACTGGAGGACTCACCTGTCTAAAATTAAACCTAACCTTATGGCGATGCCTTAATCTCGCTCTCCGGTGGTATTGGTGCCATCAGATAACGGTCACAAGCCCGTAAAGCTCAGATGAGCAAAGAGGGAGTGAAGGCAACATTGCCACAATCACGTAAGAAGGAGAGATCATGGCTAACACTCACACTCAGACTGCTACCACTCAAATGAACACTAAATACTTATCTCAACGGCTTTCGAAGCGGTTGGCGAATTTCAAACTCAAGGATGACGTTATAACCAAACTCGCAGACCGTGTCCTGATTGAGGGCCTGGAAATCAAGAAGTTCGATGTATGCATCTACGGCATCTGCGTCGATTATTTCACGGATAAAATCCCCAGACTGGAACCCGTGTTTTCCAAATCCGATATCGCAAGGCTCGAAGTATTTCCTTACGGCATCATCGATTGGGATCGCTTCCACGTTCGCGTCGGTTTTGCAGTCGATGAACTTGCTGGGGTCGCGGGAAATACCCCCGGCCTGGGTCGCTGATGCCGGCAACGTCAACATACACTGAAATGCGATCCGGCTTTTTGCCGGATCGCATTGTGCATCTACATCCGACGAGGCTGTGCAACCTCGCCTGCTTGCATTGTTATTCAGAGTCGGGCCCGAAGGAAAAAGCTGCTCTGGATCTGGAGCCGCTCCAGAACGCGCTGCCATTGCTCAAGGCAGAGGGCTATAACTTAATCAGCCTTTCCGGTGGTGAGCCATTAACCTACGGAGCCTTAGTGCCGTTGATTGACTACGCGCACGCGATCGGCTTTCGCGTCACAATGATCACAAATGGCCTGTTCGCACCCAAGCGGATGGATGACGTGGTCTCGCGACTCGACGGTGTGGCCATCAGCTTTGATGGACTCGCCGCAACCCATAACCACTTACGTGGACGGGCAGATGCTTTCGAACGCGCCTCTGCCGCCCTTGCGCGCCTGGCAGATAACGGGCGACCCGTCGCGGCAGCCATCTCCCTCACTCGCGATGCGATCCCCGACCTGCCTGATCTTGCTGATCATTTGGTGGGCTTGGGAGCTAAAGCACTCCAGGTGCGACCTGTGGCACTCGCCGGGCGGGCGCGGACCATGACCGACATTTCCAGCTTCACTGCCACGGATCAAGCCAGGCTATATCTGGTTGTATTGGCCCTACAAGAAGAACTGGCAGACCAGGTCCGCGTGCAATGCGATTTGGCTCCTGCGCGGAGTCTCTGGCAACAACGGGACGCCTACGCGGCATTGTTGGCGACCTGTGCTCAAAATGGCACGGCCGATCGAACCGACCCACGGTTGGCCGACTCGCTGCTGTCCGATCTCGTTAATCCTCTGATAATCACCGAGACCGGCACGCTCAAGCCAATCGCCTACGACTTCAACTCGCGCTTTGATGTGGCATCGATTGAAACGCTCTCCCGCGAAAAACTCGCAGATTACAAACAGCACAATTTGGCCGACCTCCAGATGCTTATTGGCGGTGCGCTCGCTCGGCTACAGAGTAATGATGGCCTCGTAGATTGGTTTGATTATTGCACCCGGCTGAGTGAAGAAAACATGGTTCAGCCAGTAGTATGTTTTGAGGGTTCGACTGCGCATTCAAACGAGTCTCGTTTGTAACGTCCTACTTAACTCTTCCGCATTTTCTTGTAGAGCCATGCTTTCGCAGTGCTCCACTCGCTTTTGACTTTATCGACCGACAAGCCCAGTGCTTCTGCTGTCTCCTCGACAGTCAACCCGCCAAAGAATCGTAATTCCACTACCCGGCATTGCTGAGATCGAGCGCTGCAAGTTTGTCGAGCGCTTCGTCAAGATCGATAAGGTCGGCTGCACGCTCGGAAGACAACACAGCTACCTCATCCAGTGCCACGTGCTGCGCTCCTCCACCTCGTTTCGCATAGCCGCGCTTACGTGCGTAGTCAATCAGAATTCGTCGCATCAATTGTGCTGCGATGGCGAAGAAATGCGTGCGGTTCTGCCAGTGGACTTGTCTTTGCTCGACGAGTCTTAAGTAGGCTTCATTTACAAGCGCGGTGGTCTGTAGTGTGTGCCCGACGCGCTCACGGCCGAGATGGCGGTGTGCCAGCCGCTGCAGTTCGTCGTGGACAAGGGGCATCAGCCGGTCCAGCGCGGCCTGATCACCGTGACTCCAATCCTCCAGCAATTGTGTGACGTCTTTAGGCGGGGGAGTGGTCATGCGGCCCCTTTGTGTACGTTGGCTCGTCCCCTAATTTGCCCGATTTTAACACCCAGCTCACCGCTACCCAAAAAAAGTCCCCCATTTCGTAGCGGGTCAGTTTCGCTGACAGTGTCCGATAAACTTCAGTTTGTCGCAGCGCAACGACAAGCTTATTAAGCTTATCGGACATCAAACTGATCAGCCGCGCATCAATTCCAAGCATCACGAGCAGGTAGGCCGACACTGCCAGAGCGAAGAGGGCGGCCAGACCTGCAATCAGCACCAAGCGATGGCGAATCATTCCTTTGAACAAATTTGAGGAAGAAAACACTGCAATCAAGAAATGTATTTCGGGGAGTCTAGCACAGTCCGGACGCGCAACCTGTGAAAGACTATCTTTGGCAGAAGCTGATCCCTTAGTCGAGTTCTGCTATTCGCTACCCGTCTGGCTGTGAGGGCTATCTACAGGTTTTGATTCTTTTGATCCTCTCTCTCGCAGAAAGATTGTGAGCACCACCATAGATCCAACTGCCAGGAATTCGCTTTGCCAGTTTTGCAAAGACTCAAACCAAAATCGTGACGTGCCCATGTATTCCATGGCCGTTATTTGCTGTGCTTGCCCGTGCTCCTTTGCTTCCTGATTGTATTCTCCGGCCCCGCCTACGGCGTGGAGGATGAACGTTCCAAGGAACAGTAGAAGAAACGCCAGCGACAGTGAATGCTCATAGAGCTTTAATACAAAGCCTCCCTTCCGGACGGGCCATGGTGCATCTTTTTTATCTCGCGGCTTGCGGGGGTCGCGATCGACTGCTTCTTTTTCGTCAAGCTTCTTCGATTCCGCCGAACCCTTCTGATAGAGAAAAGCAGTGAGAACTACGAAAGCGAACATCTGTAGAAACTCACTTTCCCAATTCTCCATCGTAGCTTCAAGAAAGTGACTTCCTCCGAGATACTCGAGGTAGGTTACTGTTGGCTGACCGTGTTCCTGTTGGTCTTGATTATGTTCAAGATGGCCCACAACTGATTGGCCAATGAGGAAAGTGAAGAAGAACAGGCCGAGCACAATTGAAAGACCGTTCTCACGAAATATGCGGCGCATGGCGAATCCCCGTTGAAGTGAAATTCGAATCTCGACAGCCGGGCTAAAATAGCGAAACAACTATTTCTGTTGGGCAGATTACATCGATTAACCCGCACGCAGCCTTCCCTTCCGGCAGTAGATAGTTAGACTGTTCGTTTTTATTACTGGAAAACCCAGTCCTTGCTACGGCGGCAATGGCTGTGCCGCAACACCGGATCGGTGGGCTCTAAGTGAAGTACTTCTATTGCTAATGCCTGTTCGCGGAGCCGGATGATTAAGGCGTAATTGCTCATGATGCTTCAGCATAAAATGCCAGAAGCGGCGGGTATCTCGCAATACCCGCCGCCCCCGCAGTATTCATTTCCGAAATGTGCTCCTGTTTGATTAACTCACTCACGCGCGCCGGCGCTTACGAATCTTCGCTGCAATGCCGGCCAGACCACTCCCTAGCAGAACCAGCGTCGCCGGTTCGGGAATCGGCTCGCTCACCCGATCTGCGCTAATGTAGATGTAGAAGCTCTCGGGCCCACCTTGCGCGTTCAAGACGGTGGCCGCTACGCCAAGTCGTAGATTACTGCTGAATATTGTCGCGAACCGTTGTGCCGCTTCGTTATCCAGGCTGAACAGATAGTCAGCCGTACCCTGCCCGTTGCCAAGCAGCGTCAGAGTGCAGTTGCCTCCGGGACAGCTGGACGGAATCAAAGAAGCACTGAACACGATGGCGCCGCTCGGGTTGTAGGCGTTCAAGACCAGCGATTGGATCGTTACCGGATCGCTTCCGGGGCCGCCGTTCGGCTCATTAATGTTGAAGCCGATGCGAATCTGCGTCGCGTTGCTGATCCCGAGAGAACTCACCAGCACCGTGTTGTTAGTCCCGCCGCGCGTCACGTCATTAGCGCCATTAAACACGAAACTACTGTCACGGCTCCCGGTGTAACCGATGCCGCCCGTCTCGCTAGAAGAGCGACCAGGCGACTGGAGTGACAGTACTGTTCTGATGCCGACTCCGTCCGGGCGCAACGTGGACGGGCCGAGAAAGACGATGCCGTCCGCGCGTGCTTCTGCTCCCGTTAAGCAAAGAATTAATGCTGCGCCGAAAGAGAGCGCGAGAGTTGGAAATGGTCGTCTCATGGTTGATCCCCTTTTGTTTGCAACTTGTTACAGGGAAAAGCGGAATCGCAGCGGTCTTCCACTTTGTAATGGACGTCCAAGCTTGCGGCCATGTGTCTATTTAGTCACACCGTAGCCAAAAAACCCGCGTCCAAAGAGATCCGACGATTAGACTTAGGCGAGCTGATTTGCTTCTAAGTTTTGTGGATCTTTGTAGGTCTGAGAACCCCTTCTCACAGTCAACAGTTACAGTTGGGCCAGGTAGGCTGACTGCATGAACAAGTTTAGTAGGCTCAAACTTGCCTCGTGGATCATTAGTGGAAATGCATCTTTAGACGAAGTCCTTAAGTTTCTTACCGTAGCTGAGGAGGTATATTCCAACCGACTGATCGCTCCTTGATGAACCATAGAAGTCTTCGATCAAGTATCCGGAAGATATCGCTTCGCCGAAGGCCCACCGCGTTGCTTCTCTCCACCTTACGGCCAACTCCGAACTCTCCCGCTGCAACTCGTTAATGTCTGCTGGGATTTCTATCGAAAGGTATTTCTGCCCGAGAACATCGGATGACTGACCCAGCTGAGG
>JBHEMV010000099.1:0-9826 GCA_046262375.1 Pyrinomonadaceae bacterium | reverse complement strand
CACTCACAGCGAAGAGAACCTTAATTCAAACGAGATGGGAATGATGGTGGCCGTTGATGCTACAGCCAGGGGTGAGCTCAAAAAGGATCAGGTCAAATGGACCACCCTCGGCTGGCAAGGCGGTTTTTCTTCGCCCGTGATTGATGGTGATCGCCTTTACCAGGTGGATAACAGCGCGAATATCGGCGCCTTCGATATCAACACCGGCAGGCGACTCTGGCTGCAAAATCTCGGAACGATACAGAAAGCTTCGCCCGTGCTCGCTGATGGAAAGCTTTACCTGGGCACTGAGACCGGGAAATTCTTCATACTCGAGCCTTCGGCAACCGGGGCAAAAGTGCTTGATGAGGACCAACTGGGCACCAGCGCGCTGCCGGAAGCAATCATTGCTTCCGTGGCCGTGTCAGACGGCCGCGTGTACGTCGTCAGCGACGCAAACCTTTATGCCATCGGGAAGAAATCGAAGGCGGCGCCGCGGCCATCTCAGCCGGTGCCCTCACCAGATCCAGCCCGGACACATTCCTACGTGCAAGTCGTTCCCACCGAACTCATCCTGAAACCCGGCGACAAGGTAAACTTTCGTGTTCGTCTCTTCGACGGTAAAGGAAACTTCATTCGCGAGGAAAAGGCCGCTTCGTGGGTACTCGACAATCTCAAAGGCACAGTTTCGGACGGGCAATTCGTCGCCGCTACCGACTCAATCCCACAGGCTGGATTGGTAAAAGCTACAGTTGGTGGCGTCTCCGGCACAGCTGGCGTGCGCGTCTTCCCGCCGCTGCCCTGGAGTGAAAACTTCGACGCGTTCGCCCTGAATACACTGCCGCCGACTTGGGTCAATACCACGCTGAAGTTCACGGTCCGCGAAGTAAACGGAAACAAAGTGCTGGTGAAGCTTACCGAAGGGACTTCACTCTTGACCCGGGCGCGGGCTTACCTGGGGCCATCCGATTTTTCTAATTACACGGTTGAAGCCGATGTCAACGCAACGCAAAAACGGAGGCAACAAGGCGACGCCGGGGTGATTGCGCAACGCCACGTGCTGGCGCTCTATGGCAACAGTCAAATGTTGCATCTCGAGCCATGGCAACCGGAGACGGCACGTACGGTAAAGATTCCTTTCGCCTGGAAGCCGGACACCTGGTATCGCTTGAAGCTTGAAGTCCAGAATCTTCCCGACGGCAAGACGCGTGCACGCGGCAAGGCGTGGCCTGTGGGTGAGACAGAACCGGGCGCGTGGATGGTCGAACGCATCGATCCGATTCCAAACCGCCAGGGTGCTCCCGGAATCTTCGGCAACGGCCTCGCGGAACTTTATTTCGATAATCTGAAGGTATATGGGAATCGGTAAGCAGTGAGCAGTGAGCAGTGAGCAGTGAGCAGTAAGCAGTGAGCAGTGAGCAGTAAGCAGTAAGCGGTAAGCAGTGAGCAGTGGAGCAGCGGGGCCTGCAGGAAAGTGTTCAGTAGCAGTCTGCTGTCATTAATAGTTTCTTGCCTGTTCTGCTGCTTACTGCTTACTGCTTACTGCTTACCGCTTACTGCTCACCGCTTACTGCCTTCACGTTTACTTCATCGTGCGCTTCGCTGACACCACCAGAATAATCGCGTCTCCCGAGGGGCCAACATTTAGAGTGCCTACAACGACGGCCTCTCCTTCGCGCATGCTGATGTCGGTGTTTAGTCCGGTGGGTTCATAATTAATGATTGGCGCGCCGGGCGCGTTAGAAGCGAGCGTTGTCGATGTTTGAATCGGAATTCTCGCGCCAAAACCAAAACCTTCCATCCTAACTACTTGCCGGCCTCCGGCGTCGGTAACAAGCTTCACAGTATTTACCTTAAATTCATTGAAACTGGGATTGAGGGTTGATGCTGTCGTGGAAACAATCAAAGGTCCGCCAATCCATTTCAGGCTGAGGCGTCCATCGTTTTTCACGCGATTGATTAGAGTAGCGGCAAGCCGGTAGTTCTTAAACGGCAGTGACGCGCGCAACTGTTTCATCACCTGGTCGAGGGCGACCGGAAGCTTTGTGTTATCGACATCCTGGTTGGTGCCGACGAGTAAATAGAGATGGGTGTCCAGATTGGTATCATCGTCTTTCTTTTCGCTTTGAGAAGCGTCCGACGAGCCGTCCGCCGTGGGAGTTTGCGCGATTACCGGCTGACTACTGATCGTCAACCCAGCGAAGAACAACGAAAACAGAATGGTTGCCAGAGTCTTACGTACATGCATGACCGTGTCTCCTTCAAGTTGTAGCGGTTGAAAAACGAGGAGAGTGTGACGCGACAGAAACGCCCTTACCGTGGACTTAGTAACCTCGAATTAAATTGCGAAGGGGCTCGACAATCGTAGCTAACACGCTCACTACGGCAGGAAGTTCCAACTTCGAGTCGAGTTGCAGAAATTGAAGCGCCAAAGGCTTGAAATGTAATAACCTGGCCCAACCGCCCAAGAAAGATTCTTTGCATTAAGCGCCAAGGGCGCGAAATGTAATAGCTGGGGCAACGCCCCAGGAAAGGCATATCCTTTCAAGTGATTTAAGCGCTGAAAGCGCGAAATAAATTGAAAGTGAGACTGACGATATGCCTCAGTCCCTGTCATCGATCCTCATTCATCTTATCTTCGGCTTTGCCTCAAAAGTCACGGATCATGTCAGTTCCAAGCAACGAGGACTTTTAGGGCAAAGCCCTTATTCGCCCGGCTGGGGACCCCCGCCCTGGCCCAACGGGCCAGGAATCGGAAGAAAAAAAGGCCTTTAAGGGTTCAATGGTAACTTTATCCTGGGCCGTTGGCCCAGGCTTTTACATTTCGCGCCTTTGGCGCTTCAAACCAATCCGCGCTGTCCGCTCATCCAAGCAGACCGTTGGACTCGCCTTCCAAGGGCACGCGCAATTCGAACTTCGCACCTGCGCCGTTAACGCCTGAGTACAGCCGGGCCGTGCCACCAGCTTCCTGCATGCGTTTAAGAACAATCGCCAAACCCAAACCGGTTCCTCTTTGCTTCGTGGTGAAGAAAGGCTCCCAAATGCGCCGGCGCAAATCAGCTGGAACGCCGGCCCCACTGTCCTCTACCAACAACACTAAATCTCCGTTTTCGACCTTTTCTGTGATAACGATTTCACCGCCGGAGGGTGTGGCTTGCAAGGCATTCAGAAGCAGATTGGATAGCGCCACCCTAATAGCAGAAACGGCTGCTCCACCCAGCTCCGCATCGCTTTCAATTTTGACGTGCAGCCGAATTTTTTCTTTTTCGGCGCCGATCTCAAAAAGTCTTACAACGGAATGAATAAGCTGGCCGGCGCGCGCGGGTAGTTCTGACGGAGTTTCTTTGCGCGCAAAAGTCAGCAGCTGCGTAACGCTCTGGCCCAACCTATCTGTCTCACCAACGATGAGACTCAAATCACGTGCGTACTCCTGGCTCAGGCTTTTATCTTCACCCATTACCTGGGCGATCGACTTGATTGCGGAGAGCGGATTCTTTATCTCATGAGCAACGGTAGCCGCCATCTGTCCCAGGGTTGCCAGACGTTCGCGTTCGGCGAGTCTTCTCTCGAGGCGCACGTTTTCCTCAACCAGCCGGCAATCTTCAATTGCGATCGCAACCTGACCCGCGAGTATTTCCAGGATTGACCGCGTATCCTGCGTCAGCGTTCCAGAAGCTGCATCTACCAGCAAAAGCCCGGAGATCCTCTCCTCACGCCTGAGGGGGTAAGCGATCGTGTATCCCTGATCGTCAAGCAAAGGGTTCTCTTCAACCGGGGACCACCCATCGCGACTGGAAACATCCAGAATCTCTTCCACCCAGGATTCGGTTACAGGCCTCCCGGATAGTTGACCTACGGTTCTATTCGAGTCGCCATTGGTTCGGCCGTTATCGCGCACGTCTTCTAAATCTGCGAGGCCGCTAAGGAAAATGCGTACCTTTCGCAGTCCCAGAGCCGTAGTAGTCTGTTGCTGAACGAAATCGAGCAACTCGGGCAACTGTTTATATTGGCCGGCGTGTGAACTAATACGCGAAACAATCTGACGATATAGGGCCGCTTCGCGTTCAAACAACTTATGAAATCGTTTTCCCAGCCAGCCTCTAAGTGGAGCAGCGGCAAGGGCCAGCCCAAGGATCAGCAGAGCTTCCACGACTCCCGGCCGCACGCCGTAGCGGGATGTCATCCAGTCGCCAATCGTTCGTATACCATAGATGTAAATAGTCAGAACTACTGCGGCAAACGACGTTACTATCAAGCTCTCTTCTATGATCAACTCCAGATAGCGATAACGATATATGTAGTAAGCGAGCAGAACTGAAGGAAGTAGAGATCCCAAATTCGCAATTGTCTTCAGATATAGACCAACTTGCGTGCCTTCCCCGAGACCGAACGCAAGGGCCGCGAGAATCACCAACCCGATGATTACAAACGACGCAGCAAGCGTTCGCATTATTCGCTGTTCGCTGAGGTTCCGGGTCCTCTTACCGATAAGCAATTCTGTAATGGCGATAACGCTTAACACGTAAGTAATCCAAACCGCCATCGGTATCACGAAGAAATTGAGTCTCGTGAGCATGGGCGCATAATTGCCTGTCCAGATCTTGTAGATCGCAATCGTCAGAAAAACGGTGGGCGCATAGGAAAGAGAGATCCGAATTTTTTCGCTTCGTTTCAGCGGCCGATCTGAGGCGTTGGCCCAAAGGTGGATGTGAACGTGAAGCAGGAAGGAGTAAGCAAAGGTGATACTGAAGACGGCTACAGTATCTGCAAATCGCAGAAGGGTGCCCCATTTGTTATACCCAAGTCCAAATAGTCCGTGCAGTGTGATGATCAGATTACTGCTATGCCACCCGCACATGCTTAGAGCCAGAGCAAACAACACTCGCTCAACTGGACTCAAACGGCGGCGGGAAACCAGCTGCTTTCCCATCCATAGCGGCAACACTGCCCCTATCGAGTAGCCGACTAGTTGTAGAACCTCGAGTGGAGACATCTCTTGGAAGTGGGCTGTGAGCAGTGAGCAGTGGGCGGTTATGCAGTGGGCGGTTATTTAAATAGCTATTGGGGCGTCGTTAACTCTAGCCAGATTAGTAAGACGGTTTGACTTAGTTTATCTGCCCACTGCCCACTGCCCACTGCTCACTGATTCGTGGCGGTACTGCGAGGTGAAATCGCGATTAACGTAATTTCTGTTCGACGATTTCGGGCTCTGCCGTTCAACGTAGCATTCGTAGCCAGCGGATTTGCTGCGCCCATCCCGTTAGCTTGAATCCTAGAAGCATCAACGCCTGCGTCCTGAAAACGATCTGATATCTGGCGAGCCCGCTCCTGTGTGAATTGTTGCAAAGACACTTCGTCACCTTTGCTGTCTGTATAGGACTCGATAAGGATCTGATAATCCGGGTTGCTCGCCAGCAACGCAGCCAGCGGTTCGAGTTTCGCAGAGGCGGCTGAAATTAATCGTGCGCCGCGCAGACCACTCCAGATGGATTCAGGTAGTAACAGTTGAAAGCCTTTGGAGGTTTCTTTTACCGTCCCATATTTCGCCAGCGCCTGCTTCAAAGTTGCTTCACCGGCGCGTCTCTGTTGTTCACGCACTTCGGCATCCCTGCGTGAATCTTCCGCGCTTTTAGCGCCCTCGATGCGAGCGAGATTAATCTTCGCCGTTTCGCCTTCGGCGCGCACAGTCTGCAATTCGTCGCGCAGCCGCGCAACTTCGAGACGCTGCTCGCGCAACTGCTCATTTGCGGCCGCGGCATCTCTTTCGGCCAACTCGCGTGCGCGTTGTTCGCGGTCCAGTTCATTGCGAAGCTGTGTAATCTCGCGCTGCGCAGATTCAGCAGATTTCTCCGCGGAATGTAGGGCCTCGTCCCGGCGTTGAATGTCCTCGCGGCGCAAGCGCGCCGAACGCCTGGCTAATGCCATCTCCTCTGCTCGCGCACCGGACGATGTAGCCTTACGTGCCAGCACATCGATCTCGGCTGTGGGCTGATTAAATCTTAAAGCCTTCTCCGCAGCGAGAAGATCATCTTCCGCCTGCTGGAGCTCCTGAGGTGCATCCTGTTTGCCGCCGGCGAATCGTGCCAGGTTTACTGCCTGGCGCGCGCCCAACAAAGAGACAGGAAGATCGCGATAATCAGTTGAGGCAATCTCAGGCACGCGCGCGTCTCTGAAATAATCGCTCGAATTTCCTATGTACTGGACGTTGACCGTTTCCATCTGTGTCTTGCCGAGCCGTTGAGGCGGAAGGTTCTCCAGCACCACCATGCGGCTCGGAACTTTCATCAGGAAATGGGGTTCGGCGGTTACGATCAAAGCAAAAGTTTGAAGCGGCGTTGTGACGTCAAGCTTGGAAGCGATAAAGGCACTGCCACCTCTTTTTATTTCGCCGAGATTGTCCGCGCGGCCATCAGGCGAAATGGCCCACAGCACGAACGTTGTATAAATTCCTCCCAATTCATTTGCACGTGGAAGATTATCAATGGCCAGCTCCACGCGTGTTCCTCGGCGCCCCGCTCGTTTTACTTTTGCTTCACCTTTAAGTCTCGGCAACAGAGTAGTGCCACGAAATTTAACCTCAACACTTTCATCGAGGGGATAAGTGACCGCGATTGTGCGCCGGGGCGCATCGCTCTGTGCGACTACCGTCGCGCTTAGACCTGTGGCAGACAGTAAGAATGTCAGGACTGCGAAATGTGCTAACAAGGAACGGAACGGCATACAAACACTCCTTAAGAATTACTCCATGCTGGCTTTTGGCTCAGTTTGAGTCTCCCAACTACCTGGACCTCGTTGTAGTTGATGCTACAGCAGCGCTCATTGTTGCCGACCGGCAGGAAAAGGATCAAGCTAGCGTGGGGAGGAAATCTTTTGGTAACGCGTCTTGCGGTCCGCTATCAGTTGAACACCGGCAACAGAGATCGCAGTGAGCAGCAGAAGGTGTATAAAGCCGCCTTTATGCAGGGCAAACTTCAAAACGAACCAGACTAAGAGAAGTATTCCACTAAACACCCACATACTGTCGTCTCCTAACGGACGTTTGACATCACTTTAGTTGGCGTGACCTCGATTGCCCGCAACCCGCCTGAAGCTACATCGCTCCCGACTAACATTAAACGACCGGTGCTCAGCGTTGTAACAGCCAGCGACCTGAGCTGCGCTTTGCTTTTGACCTGGGCCCGTGAGACGGTCGGCATGGGTGACCTCCAAATTACCGATCCATCATTGCCGGAGAGCGCAATTGCGAAATCATCCTTACCCGGCAGGAGAATATCCAGACGTCCGTCATGGTCTACGTCCGCAAAAGCGACACTGCCGGCATCGCTCGCCATACCGAAGGAATTGACTGCCCATCGGGCGGTCATTAGATCGAGATCCAGGAGAGAGATGCGACCATCGCGGGTGATCGCCAGGACCTCCGGAATTCCGTTGCTATCGACGTCGGCTGAAGAAAGGGAGTTGACTGGTTGCCCGTTGCCTAAACCGATGTATTGGACCAGCTTAAAATCTGCACCATCTCCTCCTGTAGAGAAGACCGCAAGTCCCTTCATGGTACCGACCAGCATTAACTGGCGTCGCAAAGTTTGCACGATAATCGGAGTGGCGGTTATGTCAGCTCCCGTTCTTACGGTGCGAAGAAGCTGCCCACCACGATCGTAGACAGCGATGCCGTCGCCTCTGAGCGGAACGAGTACATTCTGACTATTCCTGTTGCCGAATAGAATCGGAGAACCGGTCCCATTATTAACGACCGGGCCGGCTAATTTTGCTTGGGCTTCAATTCTTCCCGAGGATGCACTTAAAACTACAAGTGCGCTTTCGCCCGTATTGGCTACAATCAAATAAACTCTGCTTGCCGGCGAATTCGCTGGGCTTACTACACCGGCCGTGGCGCTGCCGGAAAGTCGTGTGCGCCATATCTCTTTACCTGTTGTTCCATTAAGAGCTCTGACACCACCATCGTAGGCGACCATCACAATGGGAACAATAGACGATCCGTTTCTTGCTTTCGTGACCAAGGGGTGAAACGGTAGAGGAGGAATGCGCGTCTTCGAAAAAGGATTTGACCTATATCGTGCGGTCCATAGGGCCACGCCCTTCGAGCCATCGAGCGCATAGACCGTTCCTTCTGAATTCACACCAATGAAATCAGAGGTGGAGCCCGTTTGTAGCAATGCGGGAATAGGCGCGGCGACATCACCGGTTGCCGCTAACCAGCCGGAGTCGATCGTGGATACTCGTCTCTCGATGTTTTCCGCAACCCTGGTTATGTCACTAACTGTGCCCGGCATTAGGAAGGCGACGGGTTTCCGATACTGGCGAGCCTGGACACCCGAGGGGGCGATTCGCCAATAGTAACGCCCTGGGGGAAGGCCCCTCACAAGATAACGTTCCCCGATAACCGGACCATCAAAACGCACGTCATTAAACGCTTCATCACTGGCAATTTGAAGCCGATATTTCTTTACGCCTTTCTGCTTGTTCCAGTAGATCGTTGCAACAGGATTCGGAAGCCGGGAAAGATGTTGTTGTGCAAACGAAGTACTAACGGTCGTCAGGGAGCTAAGTACCAGAGCCAAAGCAAACTGGCGCCAGGCATTACGGATGATCCGAAAGGCGAGAGTGTTATTTGACGAGCGTGTTGACACTGCTAGCAACACCGATGTTAAGTCCCGGGTCAAATTTTGCTACGGGGCTTCGTTCAGTTTATATCCCACGCCTCGAACGGTAAGCACGTAGCGTGGGTTCTTAGGATCAACTTCCAACTTTTTTCTAAGCCGGTTAATGTGAGGATCGATGTTGCGCTGGTAACCTTCATACTCGGTGCTCCAAACTTTGTCCAGCAGCGCATTGCGCGACCATGCCCGCCCGGGCTCAGATGCAAGCAACTCAAGAATCTGAAATTCAAGTGGAGTAAGGTCGATCCTGGAACCTTGTCTAATGACTTCATGACGCCGTTTATCAATTACAAGATCACCAACTTCGACGCGCTCTCCATCCGTTACAGGCTGCACTGCCCCTGTTCGCTTCAACAAAGCTTCGACGCGGTATTCGAGCTCTCGCGGACTGAACGGCTTGGCCAGATAGTCATCGGCCCCGGCTTCAAAGCCTGCAACTTTGTAGTCAAGAGCATCGTGGGCTGTCAAAAAGAGTGCAGGCGTTTGCACTCTTCGGTCCCTGATTCGCTTTAACAGTTCAAAGCCCGTCATTCCCGGCATTGAAACGTCGAAAATGAAACAATCGAATCTGCCCATGATGGCGGGCTCCAGCGCTTCATTACCGCTTTCGTGGTCTTCAACGTGGAACCCAAGCCGGCGAAAATACTCAGCCAGCAGCATGCGCATGTCGGAATCATCATCGACAATCAAGAGTCGTTTTCCAGCGTACTTGCTGGAGCCTTGTTGTTGCTGTCCCAAGTTGTTCGATCCTGTCGGGGTTTTGGTAAGATCGCGCGGATTATAGCCTAGTTCACATGGCGTGGTCTAAGAAAAGGTTCGCACGCGAAAATCCATTTGTCTCGGAGACTGTTAGTTTGCCAATAAGCTAACAACCTGCATGGCACAGACGTGAAACCTCCCGCAAATCTGTTGTGACTGCTTTAAAATGGTTGCTGGTTCAGGTTGCTGGATTGAACTTGCATCTCTTTGCGTTTCTTTGCGGTTTCTTCGCGTCCTTTGCGGTAAAACAATCAGCGGGAACCGCAAAGCGCGCAAAGTAGACGCAAAGAGTCGCAAAGGCAAACTGCACCATTACCTTAAATTGGGTGCCTTAATTGAGTAGTGGGTCAGTTTGGCTGCGAGTGTCCGATAAACTTTAGTTTGTCGCGTCGCCACGACAAGCTAAAGCT
>JBHEMV010000098.1:0-9954 GCA_046262375.1 Pyrinomonadaceae bacterium | reverse complement strand
GACAATACCTGTTGCAATATTACTCAAACTCGCAATTGTCAGGAGCGCAATTTCGCCGAATCGTGGTTGCTCTACCCACACGCACCGGACTTCGCCTGCGCGCACGGCAAGGCTACTACCCGAAACAGGTGACGGATGAAGGAGGAAGGATGAAGGATGAAAAGAAGCGTTCGCCTTAAGCGGTTTAGCTTTTTCCTTCAACCTTCTGCCTTCATCCTTCCGCCTTCATCCCTCCTAACGCATCTCCAGCAGCGCGTCGGTTAGATGATTGACAACGTCAAGCAGCGTCCGACCGGCTTTATCAAACTGATTCGAAGCGGCCTGATCCTCTGCATCCGCGGCACCTGCAGCTACACCCGCTAATTTTACGTAGTAGCGTTCTAGTTGCGGAGTCGTGCGAAAATCAAGCTCCAGTTTGTCCAGACCCTCTCTTACGGTTTGGATACTTGTGCGAACCGTCTCTTTGTTTCTCCTCGCTTGATCCAGGACCGCTGTCGGAGCCTCATTCCGGCGCGCAGCGTCATCCACACCTTCAAGTCCCTTGGCCACACCGCCCAGCACATAAATAAATCGCGTCAGGATTTTAATCTGGTCGGCAACGCGTGCTGCTCCTTCGTGCTGGATGTTTGAGGGTTTGGGTTTAGCGACTGAGCGGCCGGATCTGGTTGCTGTTCGCTTTCTGGTTTGCGCAAAGCTGGTAGCGGGAAAGAGAGTAACTGTAGCTATTACTATGGCTATGAATAAAACAGTTATTCGTTGCACGTGGTTCTCCTGTAGCTTACATTCGCTGGTGAGCTTTCACCGACATTATAACTGTAAAGAACGCGAAAGAAACCGGGCAAAGGGTGGTGAAGGTTGAATCATAGATATTGAATTAGGAGACCAGACTCTAGGTAGTGGTGCAGTGTGCCCGTCCTGGTCTCATTAGCACCGTCGCTTTAGCGCGGTGAAATTAGTGCGCGAAAGAATTGGAAACCGTTTAAACGGTTTCCCTTTCGAACCAATCATAGTCACCTGGCTAAAGCCACGGTGCTAATGAGAAAGACCGCCAAAATCAAACTGCACCAGTATTACACCTTAGCGCCTACTTTGCGTCCTTTATGGTTGTCGCTGCTTGAATGGCTCGAGAACTGGGGAGTTGGTCTCAACAATGAGTGCGAAAAAACAGCTACTAGCCGTACGACTGGGCCGCGTCGAATATGCCGCGGCGCTGGCGCTGCAAAAACAGACTGAGCTCGCCGTAAAGGACGGTCAGCAGCTGGATACGCTATTACTCCTCGAACATCCACACACATTAACCTTAGGCCGGCGTGGCGACGCCGCAGGAATCATAATGTCGCGAGAGTTGCTTAAAGCTAGAGGTGTGACCGTCTTTGAGACAAACCGAGGTGGCAAGATAACTTACCATGGGCCGGGCCAGATTGTTGGGTACCCGATAATCAATCTGAGTCCTGATCGCGAAGATGTCCATCGGTACGTTCGCGACTTGGAGGAAGTAATAATGAGAACGGTGTCTGATTTTGGGATTAGCGCTTTTCCAATCGAAAGGCTGACGGGCGTTCACACCTCTCGAGGTAAGGTCGCCGCTATTGGAGTGCACATTGCGCGTTGGATAACTACGCATGGGTTCGCTCTCAATGTGAACACGGATCTCAGTTTCTTCAATTTGATCATCGCTTGTGATGGCGAGCAGGTAACTTCCATGGAAGATTTGCTCGGTCATGAAGTTAACATGCGCGAAGTTGAGGATTGCATCATTAAGCATTTCGCTGAGGTGTTTGATATGGAGCGATCAGAATCCAACTGGCAGCATGTCTGATAAATGGGTCCTTATGAATATTCAAATCGACGATCTAAGCAATTCCGAGATATACGACTTCTTGCAAGAACATCTTCAGAGTGTGGCGCTACACTCGCCGCCTGAGAGCGTGCATGCCCTGGATATTGAGGCATTACGCAAACCGGAAATCACGTTTTGGGCCGTATGGGAAAGTGGTGAGCTACTTGGCTGTGGAGGACTCAAAGAACTGGACTCTCAACATGGCGAAATCAAATCTATGCGGACATCGTTGGTACATCTTAGAAAAGGCGTTGCGTCAAGTTTTCTCAATCACATACTTGAAGAAGCCAGGCGCCGTTGTTACAGCCGGTTAAGTTTAGAAACGGGATCAATGGAAGCTTTCGAGCCTGCTCGTAGACTATATGCTAATTTTGGCTTTACGTATTGCGAACCTTTTGCGGATTATGTTGAAGATCCGTATAGCGTGTTATGACAAGAGAGCTTTGAGTTTTACTTATGCCTGATAAGCTATCAAATCACAATTGTAAAATGAGAAGAGAGCCCGGGGCTCTCTTCTCTGGGTAGAATCCAAGCTGTTGAAGTTAGCTTACAAAAGGGCGAGTATCTGGTTAAGCAAATTAGCGATGTCAGCCAGCGCCCCACCAGCGTTGAGCAGGTTGGCCACGGCACAGAGCAGGGAGCCTAGCAGCCCGCCACTAGGGTCCGCATCAATGTCAAGGACAATTTTATCCAGATGAACCTGTAAGCCTAACAAGTCAAGGTCAAGCGGACCTAGCTCTAGATGAAGAATGTCGCATGATGCCCTCTTAAAAGTGACGATGAGTCTGATAGTTTTCAGGATGGTGCCGATTACATTGCCGACACCATTTTGTATAGTGCCGGTGAGCGTGCCTACGGCGACTATTTGATTGTTGACGACGCTGAACTGCTGAATGTTGAAAGCGCCGGTAAATTTCCCGCCTTTGCTGGTCGTCCCGGTGACGGGAACGGTCACACCAGCGGCAAGCGTAGTAGTTGCGTGAAGTCCCAATGAGGATGCCGAATCACGCGTGGCTGCTGCCATACTGAATGGCATGAGTGAAAGCATGACGATGCCCATCAACAGGGCGATTGTCGTTTGTCTGGTATTCATCTTCGATTCTCCTTTAAGTATCTAAGGTGTCGTTAGGCAGACCAGTGCTAGGACCCACTCTCTGTCGGGCCGGGTCAAAATACGCTGATGACTGTCTAAAGTTTATCCTCGGGGGCCAGTGTTTCATCCGCGGGGGCCAGCAACGCGTCAGGGACGTAATCTGCTTTGCAGTGGCAGCGCCGCCTACATCCCGGCAGCGGAAGTAGCGTGGGAGACAGCTTGAAAATCTATTGGAGCCTGATAGCCTATAAGGGAGAGATCTTTTGCGTAAGCGTGGACACCGAGACTTCCAGCATTTAAAGACCAGGAAACGCTAACCAATGATTTTGACGCATTTAAATTCAGCTTCGGGGTAGGCGGAGATTACTACTAGATATCTACACCGACAAGATGGCCGTTCTTACTATTCGTTGGCCAATCTTCTTAGCCGACTTTTGGCCCCGTTCTGAAGATGTGATGTGAAATGGGCGAGAATAATCTTTACAATTGGCGAGAGAGAAAGATTCGCGAGGCTGATCTGACAGGAGTACGAAGTGATAAAGAACTCCGAGCGCTCAGCGAACTTCTGTTGTGTTGAGGATGACTCTCTACATGGAAACTAAATTGGATGGTTCGCCGACTCATTGTTGTTCGGCTGCACGCTCATGAAACGCTCTCTGTGTTGGGCTGGCGTGCAACCATAAGTCTTTTTGAAAGCACGCACGAAGTGGCTCTCGTCCGTCACTCCAACTCTGCCCATCACCTCTTTGACACTGAGATAAGAAGTCTCTAAGAGCTCTTTGGCCTGTTTCATTCTAAGCAAGCGTAGATATGTCGCCGGTGGCAGTCCAGTTTCCTCTTTGAACACTTGATGAAGTCGTGAGGAAGAGAGGTTTACATCTTTCGCCAAACTGCTAGCTGATTGCCCCTGATGAAGATGTTCCTGCATCAGAGCAATGACCTTTTGTACCCTATAATCCATTAGTCCATGGTTACGCTCCGTCGAGTAAGTGGTAACCTCGCTTATTTAATGTTTCCTGAAGATCCAGAGGGCTACAGTTGCCGGCTGCAACGCTCATGCCATTTTCAAAAGACCAATTATTTACCGTGAATGCTTACAAATTTCATTTTGAACGCAGCAGTGCGAAACGGCCACTGGTGTTTATAAGACATACACATTTGCCCGAATCTATAATTTCCGAAAACGTTTCGAATGTGTGTTTATAATTTGGACCAGGCGACCGAGGGATGCAGATAACGCGCCTAAAGAAAGATGCCATGCTAACTTTCGATTTAATCAAACAAGCGGCCAAACGAATACGCGGCCACATCCATCGCACGCCGGTTCTCACTTCTTGCTCTTTCAACGAGGCGGCCGGCCGCGAGGTTTTTTTCAAATGTGAGAATTTCCAACGTGCGGGCGCATTTAAAATTCGTGGCGCCACGAACAAGATCCTGTCTTTGACTGACGAAGAGAGGCGTCGGGGCGTCGCTGCTTTCTCGTCAGGGAATCACGCACAGGCAGTGGCCTTGGCATCGCGCGAGGCAGGTATTGGCGCCGTTATCGCGATGCCTGACGATGCGCCGAAAGCCAAGGTTGCTGCCACGCGGTCTTATGGTGCTGAAATTATTTTCTATGATCGCCAAAAACAGGATCGTGAAGGATTTGCCTTTGAAATTGCTGAACGCGAAAAGCGCGTCATGGTTCCTCCTTACGACGACTACCTTATCCTTGCCGGTCAGGGCACTTGTGGGCTGGAATTTCTTGAAGAGATTCCCGATCTTGATTGTCTTTTGGCGCCATGCAGCGGTGGCGGGCTTTTTGCGGGGGTCAGTACCGCGGCAAAAGCAATCAACCCGCGCATTCGCTGCTTTGCGGTAGAGCCTGATACCGCTGACGACACACGCCAATCGTTTCTTAAGGGCGAGCGCGTGTCGATTCCACCACCGCCGACGATCGCCGATGGCTTGCGCGTTCAATCCCCCGGCACGTTAACATTCCCGGTGCTTCAGAAAACCGCCGAAGATGTTTTTACCGTCACCGATGAGGAGATCGTCGAGACGATAAAATTCCTTCTCTTTCGGATGAAATTGTTGGTCGAACCTTCAGGCGCCGCTGCGGCTGCTGCTGTACTCGCCGGTAAATTGCCTCGCGATACCAAACGTGTCGGCATAATTCTTTCAGGCGGCAATATCGATGCGGAACTCCTCTCGCAACTGCTCACGGGTAAGGGCTAAGTAGAAAGAGGCAGGAGATTTTCCATTTTTCATTTCTAATTTGCCATCGCAGGATCCGGTCCCTTTGCATGAAATGGAAAATGAGAAATGGAAAATGTGTCTTGACTCACTCAACCACTTGGGGGGCTCCTCGCCGCGGTGTCTTATTCCATTAGGGCGATGCTAGAATATTCGGCGACAATCAAGGAGAAGTTTTGTCCCGCGAACTACGAGTCATCAGCAATAACCCCAAACCGCGGCTGCCCAAGCCTGAGTGGCTAAAGATCCGCCTGGGCGATCCTGCGAACCAAAACCACGTACTAAAGCTGATCGAAGGGCTTAATCTACATACGGTTTGCCAGGAGGCGCGCTGCCCCAACATCTTCGAATGCTGGTCAGATCGCACAGCAACTTTTATGCTCGGTGGCGACATCTGTACGCGTCACTGCGGCTTTTGTGCCGTGGGCAAAGGTGAACCGATTCTGCTTGATCCTGAGGAGCCGCTTCATGTAGCAGAAGCAGTGCGCCAACTCAACCTGGCCCACACGGTCATCACTTCAGTCAACCGTGATGATTTACCGGACGGCGGTGCCGCACATTGGGCCGAGACGGTTCGGCAGGTGCGTCTTCTAAATCCTGAATGCAGAATAGAAGTCTTGATACCCGATTTCAATGGTGATGAAAACGCGCTTAACGTCGTTCTTGATTCAAGACCCGACGTGCTTAATCACAATACCGAAACAATCGAGCGTCTTTACCGGCGCGTTAGACCTGACGCGAGGTATCAGCAATCTTTAACACTGCTGCGGCGCGCTGGCGAAAGCCGCGATCGTGAAGCCCGCGGCATGAAGACGAAGAGCGGCATCATGGTGGGCCTCGGTGAGACGTTTGCTGAAGTTGTCGAGCTGATGAAAGACCTGCGTGCTGTTTCCTGCGACATCATGACCATTGGCCAATATCTTCAGCCTCACGCGCGTCGCTTGCCGGTGGAACGTTATGTTACTCCGGAAGAATTTGAACGCTGGCGCGAGCTTGGAATGGACATGGGATTTAAGCACGTCGAATCCAGCCCGCTGACGCGGTCCTCTTATCACGCCCGGCAACAGGCTGAAAGCCAGCCGCAGCAGCAACCTGAGAGCTGGCGGCGGATTTACGCGGAAACTCGCGGATAAGAAGCCCAGAAATCAGTTTGTGATCTTGACGTCCGCGGTTAGCTCTTTCCGGCTACTGCATACCGGCGTAAATCCGCGTCGTCGTCGGCAATAATCCATGAAAGCAATCATCCTCAATCAACACGGTGGGCCGGAGGTGCTTCAATATGTCGACGCACCCGAGCCAACAATCAAAGCGAACGAAGTATTAGTCGAAGTCAAAGCCTGCGCCTTGAATCATCTCGATGTTTGGGTGCGCTCGGGTTTACCAGGAATTGATATTCCTTTACCACACATACTCGGCAGTGACATTGCCGGTGTTGTGCGCGAAGTTGGCGAGCTTGTTTCCTGGGTCGGGACCGGGGACGAAGTGATGCTTCAGCCCGGCATTTCCTGCGGCCATTGCTTTGAATGCTTTTCAGGCCGCGATAATCTCTGCCGGGATTACGACATGCTGGGATACCGCCGCGATGGCGGTTATGCCCAGCTCGTCGCTGCGCCTGCAGTAAATGTTATTCCGAAGCCTAAAAATTTAACCTGGGAACAAGCTGCCGCTTTGCCACTGGTGACCGTTACGGCCTGGCACATGTTGGTGACGCGTGCCTCCGTTCAGCCGGGCGAAGATGTCCTGATTCATGCGGCGGGCAGTGGCGTCGGCTCAATCGGAATTCAAGTCGCAAAACTTCGTGGTGCTCGTGTGATTGTCACTGCGAGCTCCGACGAAAAACTTAAGAAGTCTAAGGAACTGGGCGCTGATGAAGGCGTGAACTACAACGATGTGGATTGGCCTAAAGAAGTCAAGCGACTCACCAACAAAAGAGGAGTCGACGTCGTGTTTGAGCACACAGGTGCGGCAACCTGGCCAGGCTCAATTGCGTCGTTGAAAAGCAACGGCCGGCTGGTTACTTGCGGAGCCACCAGCGGCTTCGCTGCGCAAACTGATATCAGGCAAATTTTTTACCGGCATTTAACGATTCTGGGATCTTTCATGGGGTCTAAAGCGGAGCTCCTGGATGCCATGAAATTCGTCGAGAGCGGAAAGATTTGTGCCGTGGTGGATCAAACATTACCGCTTGCCAAAGCACGAGAGGCTCACGAACTAATGCAAAATCGCGCGCAGTTCGGTAAACTAGTGCTTGTTCCGTAACGAATCGATGTCCGGGTGGAACGAAGCGCTCCCCGCATCCGGAACCAATTGATCGCTAATCCGTAAAAACAGCGCAGATCCTAATCATAGTGCGTCTTGGCGACCGTTTTTGCGTCTTTGCCGGCTTCTGTGCGCAGCCGTTGATGAGGAAAAGCCTCACGCCCGTTCGCAAATCGGGGGCTAATAACCCTGCGCTGACTTAAGCAATAAAACCATTTTGGGAGAGACTCTTATGAATACACGCCGACATATTTCCCGCGCGTTGCTTTCGCTCGCGCTGCTCATCAGCCTCTCAGTGTCGTCCTTTAACGCGGCCGCCCAGACTGCCGTTACGGCACTGCCTAAAGGGATGGAGCTGATAACTTCAGTAGAGGGTATCAATGAGTACCGGTTGGCTAACGGCCTCCGCGTTCTTATGTTTCCCGATCAGACTAAACAAACGATAACTGTAAACGTGACGTATCTCGTCGGATCCGCGACCGAAGACTATGGTGAGACGGGGATGGCCCACTTGCTCGAACACCTGGTATTCAAGGGCACGCCCAAACATAAAAACATTCCGCAGGAACTGACTGCGCATGGCGCGCGCCCCAACGGCACGACTTGGTCGGACCGCACTAACTATTTTGAGACTTTTGCCGCTACGGACGAGAATCTGAACTGGGCTCTCGATCTGGAAGCGGATCGGATGGTCAATTCCTTCATCGCCAAGAAAGATCTCGATAGCGAGATGACCGTAGTGCGCAACGAGTTTGAGCTGGGTGAAAACAGCCCATTCAACGTGCTCCTCAAACGCTCCATGGCAACCTCTTACATATGGCACAACTATGGGAACACCACCATTGGGGCTCGCAGCGATATTGAGAACGTCCCCATCGAACGACTACAGGCGTTTTATCGCACTTACTACCAGCCGGATAACGCAGTGCTGCTGATTGCCGGAAAGTTTGACGAACAGAAGACGCTCGCGCTGGTTGGTAAATACTTTTCACCCATACCGCGACCCACTCGCACGCTTCAGAAGATCTACACTGTTGAGCCTACTCAGGACGGCGAACGCACGGTGACACTGCGTCGCGTGGGCGACACGCAACTCGTTCAGGCGCTTTACCATGTTCCGTCCGGCTCACATCCGGACTTTGCCGCAATCGACATAATCACTCAGATTTTGGGTGATACACCTTCCGGCCGTTTGCATAAAGCGCTGGTTGAGCCCAAGAAAGCGAGTTCGGTTTTCGGCTTCGACTTCCAGTTGCGTGACCCTACGCTTGCGATTTTCGGCGCTGAGGTTCGCCAGGGCGATTCACTTGACGCGGCGCGCGATTCGCTGCTCCAGACTATCGAAGGCATCGGCACGACCCCTCCCACCAAAGAAGAGGTTGAGCGGGCACGCGCCCAGATATTGAAAAATATTGAGCTTACGCTAAACAACTCTGAGCGGGTCGGACTGACGCTGAGTGAATCCATTGCCGCCGGCGATTGGCGCTTGTTTTTCCTGCACCGGGATCGCCTGCGCAAAGTCACACCCGAAGAGGTATCGCAGGTCGCGGCGCGCTATTTTAAACCTTCGAACCGCACTGTGGGGCTTTTCATACCCACACCTAAACCGGAACGCGCCGAAATTCCAGCGACGCCGGATCTGGCTGCGGCACTGAAAGATTACAAAGGTGATGCAACAGTAGCGGCTGGCGAAGCTTTTGATCCATCGCCCGCGAACATTGAATCGCGCACCATACGCAGCGAAGCCGGCGGACTCAAGCTGGCACTGATGCCGAAGAAAACGCGTGGTGGCAGGGTGGTCGCGCAGATGACGCTGCGCTACGGCGACGAAAAGAATTTGATGAACCGCTCTACCGATGCGCAACTCGCTGCCTCGATGCTAATGCGCGGTACGACAAAGCATTCGCGCCAACAGATTCAGGATGAGTTGGATCGCTTAAAGGCGCGCGTAAATATCTTCGGCGGCGCGACGCAGGCTGGTGTCATCATCGAGACAAATCGTGAGAACCTCGTTCCTGTGATGCGGCTGGTGGCCGAAGTTCTTCGTGAGCCTGTATTCCCGGAGAATGAGTTTCAACTGCTCAAGCAGGAGAATCTTGCGAATATCGAGCAACAAAAGAGCGAACCTACCCAGATTGCTTTCACGGAGTTTGGTAGGCGTCTCAGTCCTTATCCCAAGGGTGACGTCCGCTATATCACAACATCTGACGAAGACATTGCGCAGGTAAACGCCGCGACGGTCGATCAGGCGAAACAGTTCTACCATGACTTTTACGGCGCCTCGAATGGACAGCTGACCGTCATTGGTGATTTCGACGACAAAGAGATTGCCAGGCTGGCGGCGGATCTCTTTGGAAACTGGAAGAACCCGAAGCCGTTTGTGCGCGTGCCCAGCCTCTATAAAGACGTGACGGCAACCAACCAGTCTTTTCCAGCGCCTGACAAGGCAAATGCATTCTTCATTGCTGGTTTCAATCTGAAAATACGCGATGATAATCCCGACTTTCCTGCGCTGCTGCTCGGCAAT
>JBHEMV010000097.1:9928-10295 GCA_046262375.1 Pyrinomonadaceae bacterium | reverse complement strand
CTTCAAACGGGACACGAGCTAATTTATCAGGACAGAGGCGACACGCAGCATGCTCCTCGCCTGGGTGGAATTGGCGCCTACTGCCAGCGGGAATTGGAAGGGTTTACCGGTAAAGAGACTCGTTGCGTCGTACTGGGACACCTGCAGCGAGGGGGCCGGCCTAACGCCTTCGATCGAATGTTAGCAACGAATTACGGATCGTGCGCCGTGCGGGCGCTGGTTGAGGGGAAACGCGGGACAATGGTGGCGCTCCAGGCCGGGGATGTGATCACTGTTTCCATTACGGAGGCTGTCGCCAATATTAAGACAGTTCCCGCAAATGGCCAGCTCGTGCGTACTGCTCGAGACACAGGAATATCCTTTGGCG
>JBHEMV010000097.1:0-9918 GCA_046262375.1 Pyrinomonadaceae bacterium | reverse complement strand
TCCCGACGAAGCTAGGTATCATCGGAACTCGAGCACTAAAGACGCAAATGCTGTTTTTCAAAACGCGCAACGGTAAACCGGACTGTTCAGATTGGCGACTCGCGCCTTCCTGTCAGTATCACCCGCGGTAGCGGTTGGTTTACCCCCGCTCTCTGCTGCGGCTTCCTGTCAGTACCACCTGCGGACCGGGGTCCCCAGCCGGGCAGCCCGGCTGGGGTGGTGGTAGCGGGTGGGTTACCGCGAGCTCTCTGCTGCCGACCGGAGTAATGAAAGTGAAAGTGAGCAATTAGTGTCCGCTGATATTAAACAAAAACTTCAATCCCAGCTTGACGATCTGGAATCCGAATTGCGCGTTCACCTGCCGAAGGAGATCAAGCGCGCTCTTGAGTTTGGAGATCTCCGCGAAAACTCCGAGTATCATGCAGCTCTGGATCGGCAGAATATGGTGAAGGCGCGGATCGTTGAGTTGCGCCAAAGAATCAGTGAGATATCCTCGATTGACCTATCCAGGATATCTAAAGTCAAAGCAGGTTATGGTTCGACGCTGGTGCTGTTTGATTCCGAACGGGATGAAGAAGTCACCTACCGTTTGGTGACGCCGGAAGAAAGCGATCCACAGGGAGGCTTGATCTCCACTACCTCGCCGGTTGGCAAGAGTTTGATGGGCAAGGAAGAAGGTGACGAAGTTGTTGTCCGCACTCCCGCGGGCGCGCGCAACTTTGAAATAAGGAGTTTGATAACTCTTCACGACAAGACTGAAAACGAAGCCTAAGGCAACTTGTTGCATAAACCCGCGCCGACCCCCAGGCAGTCTCGCAAAGAAACACAAAATAGGAATTCCTTTTGCCATTCTTTGCGCCTCCTCTGCGCTCTTTGCGGTTTAAAGTTTAGCTGCTTTTCGGCATAATGGCGTAAAGGAGAGTTGAGCTAGAAAATGTTTGTGAACGGCATTGGACGCGGCGCGCAGCGGATCATCGACGCGATGGTGCGCTGGCTTGCTTACGGTCACATAAATCCAAATATCCTGACCGTCATCGGGGTTGCCATAAATGTTGGCTCGGGCCTCCTCTTCGGCTATGGCCAATTCTTTTGGGCGGGGATTGTTCTGATCGTAGCTAATCTTTTCGACATGCTTGATGGGCAGGTTGCCCGACTTTCCGGGCGGGTTACGCGTTTTGGCGGCTTTTTGGATTCTTCCCTCGACCGGCTTTCCGATATGGTCGTATTTGTCGGTTTGATGGTGTTTTACGCCCGCGATACCGAGTTTCACTCCACTCTTAACGTTTTTCTCGCCGGCGCAGGACTAATGGGGTCAGTTATGGTAAGCTACGCCAGCGCGCGGGCCGAAAGCTTAATTCCTAAATGCGATGTTGGATTCTTACGTCGTCCCGAGCGGGTAGTTCTGTTTATTATCGGAGCGTTAAGCACTCATCCGGGTTCGACAAACTTCTTCGCTAACCGAATGCCGGCAGTCTTGTGGGTACTTGCGATAGGTTCCTACTGGACCTTCGCGCACCGCATGTATCACACGTGGTATGAGTTGAGCAAAACGAAGACCGACCAAGGCGATGAACAAGCGCGACCTGCAGTTTCTGCATCTAACCCCGGGCCTGAACGACGAGCTGAGCAATTAGTACACAAAGCTAGTTAGGCAGCACCCGACAACAATCGATTGATACTGCTTTTTTAGTATTTGAGGTACAAAAACACCGTGACAATCTGCCCCTGCTGCGGTTTTAAGGTTGACTCCGTCTCCGTTCTGAGTAGCGCCTCGAATGATGGCTGTCGAGCCTGTGGCGCGCGCTCTGTGGGCGAACCCCTTCCCCGACCCGAACACGAACTGCCATCCTACGGCCGCTCCCTCGTGCTTGTGGTAACGGGAACGTTCTTGGTTCTCATGTTCCTGGCCCAAACAATCATTGCCCTGAGCCAGCTCTTGCCGAGCGGGGGCACGTCCAACCCGGAGCTCGCTTCGATAGTTCCGTTGGATTTCGGTGCATGGTTGGCCGCTGCTGAAACCGCCGCTTGGCGTCTTAAGTGGATAATGATCCCAATCACAATTCTTATTGTTTTCGGGGTCAGAAAACTCTATCGCTCAATCGCGCAGTCGCCTGCTCGTTTCTGCGGCCTGCGTTACGCGCGCAGGGGCTACCTGGCCTCAGTGGCTGTACCCATATTGGTCTTGATTTTGATTGGGTTGACTGTCCCCGAGCGTTTGCGCCAACGCCAGCTAAGCATCGACGCGGGAGTAAATGCTCTCGCTTACACGTTTGACCGGGCCATCTTTGAGTACCGGACAAAGTTTGAGCGAGTGCCAAACGAGCTAAGCGACCTCAAGCAACTTCCTGACGCGGATGGATCGATTGCCGCGGCCTTGAACAGTCTCGACCCTTTAACCTATCCGAACGCCTACAGGCCGAGTGCAGAAGTTGCGGCAAAGCAGAAACCACGCACGCTGCGTGGCGCAGTCATTCGCAATGCATCGATTAATACCGCCCCCGACGACGCACTCAGCGAAGGGCTAACGTTCACAAACTACGAGCTTCGTTTACCAGGCCCAGACAAACTCGCGGGAACGGAAGATGATTTGCTGGTCCGCGACGGTGTAATAACCAAAGCTCCTGAAACTCCGCGACGGGGTGTTAACACTTCTGCTACGAGTCAAAAGCGCCAACCGTAAAAGACCGTTCAAATAATAGGCCTGTTTCTGCATCTAACGACGCCCTGTATACTCTGCAGGGTTTTGTCATTTAGTGAGCGATCTATTGACCTTGACTGGAAGTGATTTCTACTGACTACTGTCAGCTGACTCCTTCGATCCCTATGTTCAACAAGATCCTTATTGCCAACCGCGGAGAGATTGCGGTTCGAATCATCCGGGCATGTCGCGACCTTGGAATCTCCCCTGTCTCCGTCTACTCGGAAGCAGATACGCAGTCTGTTCATGTCGCTCTTAGCGATGAAGCAGTTTGTGTAGGCCCCGCACCCTCCGTGCAGAGCTACCTGAACATTCCCACGATTATCAAAGCAGCAAAGACGACCGGTGCGGAAGCGATTCATCCCGGCTACGGCTTTCTAGCGGAGAACGCCGAATTCGCTCGCGCTGTATCAGAAGCTGGTTTGGTCTTTATTGGTCCAGGCGCGGAAGCGATGCAGATTATGGGTTCCAAAACGACCGCGCGCCGCGCTGCTGTCGAGGCCGACGTGCCCATCGTTCCCGGCACAGTCGAGCCTCTGAACTCCCCGGAAGAAGCTGCCGCCGCAGCTGAACAGTTTGGTTATCCCGTGATGCTAAAGGCTACGGCCGGCGGTGGTGGCAAGGGCATGAGACTGGTGGCTTCGTCGCAAGATCTGCGTTCAGCTTTCGATAACGCCAAATCCGAAGCGGCCGCGGCCTTTGGCGATTCTTCGTTATATCTCGAAAAAGTAATTGAACGACCTCGTCATATTGAGATTCAGGTCTTTGCCGACACCCACGGCAATGTTGTTCATCTGGGCGAAAGAGAATGCTCGATTCAGCGTCGCCATCAGAAGGTGATCGAAGAGTGTCCGTCACCGATCAACGATGCCGCGCTTCGCGATCGTATGGGCGTCGCCGCCGTTAAGCTCGCGCGCGCGGTGAACTACGTCGGGGCAGGTACGGTGGAGTTCCTGGTAGCCGATGGCAGTCGCGACTTTTACTTCCTGGAAATGAATACGCGTTTGCAGGTGGAACATCCGGTGACCGAGCTGGTCACCGGCGTGGATCTCGTGCGTGAGCAGATCACCGTTTCCGCTGGTGCTGCCCTTTCATTCAAGCAGGAGGACGTTAGGTGGAATGGTCACGCCATTGAATGTCGCATTTACGCGGAAGACCCCGACAACAGTTTCTTCCCTTCACCGGGGACGATCAGCTATTTGCGAGTGCCGTTTGGACCAGGAATACGTGATGACAGCGGGGTGGAATTGAACTCCGATGTTTCGATTCATTACGATCCTTTGATTTCAAAACTTGCGGCCTGGGGGCGAACGCGAAATGAAGCAATTGATCGGTTAAGGCGCGCTCTGGACGAGTATGCCGTGGGAGGAATTAAGACTACCCTTCCCTTCTTCCGCGAGATTATGCGAGACGAAGAATTCATCGCTGGTAAACTCGACACCGGCTTTATTTCGCGCTTTCTGGCGCGGCGCGATGCAACCGGACGCGGACTGTCGATGGAGACGGAAACCGTGTCCCACGACATAGCAATCATCGCAGCCGCGCTCGATCACGCGCGGCGGCAGAACGTCGTGCCCAGCACAGCGCACGCGCCTGACTCCAACTCCTGGCGCATGGCCGGCCGGGTAGCGCTTCTTAAATCGCGCAGCCGGCGAGGGCGCTGAAATTGCTCAGCTAGAAGATGCGCAGGGTAAACATGCGTGGCTGCACCCCCGGTGCATTCGGCCGGTTCAAGGTAACTTCGACGTAATACAGATCTGGTCCCGCCCAATTAAAGCGATTGCAAGAAACGAGTTGGCTTATATACCCATGCCCCAAAGCTGTCAATAAAACCATCTCGACATTAAATTATCTCGACGACGAGGGGCATTAGTGGTATCTGTTTGCGGACTTTCGTAAAAGTGCGCCTGGTCCATTTCACATGAGGAAACTCATCGCAAAAATCGCGGGCAGGGAGCACGCGCTTGAGTTTTGGCGCGATGGTGAGCGTGTCGCCGCGGCGGTTGACGGGCGGCAATACGAACTCGAAGTTCGTGAGCTGGCCTCGGAAAACCAGGGCGGAGAGTATCTACTTATAAACGGGACTGATGTTTACAAATGTCGTGTGGGAAAGAAGCGCGACGGACACGACTCTTTTGAGGTAATCGCTCGCGGCAAGAGTTATGACGTAACGTTGATTGACCCGAAGCGTCTTCGCAGCGCCCAAAGTTCCGGCGGACACGATCCAGGCGTTGCTCAGGTTATTTCCCCGATGCCGGGCAAAATCGTGCGCGTTTTAGTAGAGCCTGGGGCACAAGTCGAAGCTGGAGCGGGAATTGTAGTCGTTGAGGCAATGAAGATGCAGAATGAGATGAAAGCACCAAAGGCTGGAGTGGTGGCTTCAATTAATGCTGAAGCCGGCGCAACGGTGAACGCCGGCGATGTATTGGCTGTGATTGAATAGCCATCGAGTAGCCTTAGGGCCAGGGTGATCTGGGGCTGTAAGTTACGTAGGCATCGCCATCGATTACCAGCATTGGATCCCCGGTCTTGGGATGATTGCGTTTCTCGAGCGGATAAGTTTCTGTTCCAAGACTGCGTGAGTTCCTGGTGATGGATGTAGCTGTCGCAGTCCACGTGCCGTTGTCAGATTCCTGTGAAGCCGAGGAGGCTATCGGCCCGGAAGAGCTCGTCTCACTGTAATACTCGTAGGTGCCATTTGCGTAAAGCGTAAAGCAACGATTGGAGATCCGTCCGCCGCTGCCGGAGTTGACGTTGGCCATGTAGCACCACTTGCCAGACAAATCCGCCGGATTACTTCCGGCAGCGCTGCCTACGCTTTCTTCGCTTTGTCCTCCGTGCAGGCGCTTGTAGATCACCGTCCGGCCGTCAACCATCACACGCAACGTATCGCCGGAAAGTTCAAAGGGAAACTGCATCGCACCCTCGTTGTTGGCAAGCGTAATCGTATTGCCCTTAACCGCATAGCGATAGGTTCCGATGTTTAAGACGGCGGTTCCATCGTCTTTGAGCTGTACCGTGTCTTCGCTGCTCTGCCAACGTCCTACCAGTCCGGTCTCTTTTTTCTCTGTCTCTGAATTCTTTTGACCATTCTGTGGGTCAACGCCCGCCTGACTCTGTCGTCGCCCCAGTCCCTTGCCTGTTCCCTGGCGCACGAAGGTCATCGGCGCATCCAAATCGCCTCCCGAAACGACCAACTCGTCGCCGCTGAGTTTGAACGTGTAGTTATTGATGGTGCCTTCTTCGTTAACGGTCAGTTGCGTACCCCGTACGCTGTATTTAATCGGCGTGCCGTCGAGGGCTCCGGTTCCGTCTGGATTGAATGTCACACGAACCACAAGTTCCGAGCCCTTCGTCTGCCAGGAGCCTGACAGGCCGGAGCCCTGCTGGGCTGAGGCGCTTGCAAAGCACAGCACTATGCAAGCTATCGCGAGAATCGTTGTAGAAAACAGAGTGCTTGACCTACGCATATGTTTGAACCTCATCGCTGGATTCCGTAGCACTAAGCCTGAAGTTGTAAGCCAACTGCAACGCGCGAGTCAATAGAGAAATAGTCGTGCATTTGACCAACACTATAACTGCAATCACAATAAAGAAACGAAGGCACAACGAATGGTCCACCAAACAACAATCCAGAGCTCAATTGAAACACTCCGGATACTGCTCTGGGATGTCGATGGCACGTTAATCCGTTCTGTGCGGAGTGGCGCGTTCAAAGACTACACAATTCCCATGCTCGAAAAAGTGTTTGGCACAGCAGGTCGTTTGCCGGAGATGAAGGTCTCCGGAATGACCGACTTGCAGATTATTGGCGAGGCGCTGCGTCACGAAGGATTCACCCATGCCGACATTCGCGGACGTATCGACGAACTTCGCGAGCGCTACATGGAAGCTATGCACAATGCGACAGGAAACGGGGAACAATTTTTCGAAGTCTTACCAGGTGTGCGTGGGGTTCTCCAGGCAGTTTTGGATCATCCGCGATATCACTCCGCTCTATTGACGGGCAACATTGAACCGGCGGCTTACTTAAAAATGGAGCTGGTCGGACTCTCAGAATTCTTCCCACTCCCCGGAGCCTTCGGCGATGAATCCCACGACCGGCGCGACCTCCCGGAGCTCGCCGCTAAGCGAATTAGACGGCATTTAAATATCGACCTTAAACCTGATCAGTTCATCGTGATTGGCGACACGCCTAACGACATCGAGTGTGCCCGGCACTTCGGAGCCCGCGCGCTGGCAGTGAATACCGGTCGATTTTACAGCGAAAACGATATCCGCGCGTGCAGTCCCGATGCGTTGCTGCCCGATCTTTCCAATCTGGAATTGGTAATGCAGACTCTTGGCAACCTATGAGGTGCAGGCCAGCAGTGCCCGAAGTGCTGGAAGTACTGCAAGGACACTAACAAACGCACCCCCTCCTATTGACGCCTTGGGCTGCTCCCTCTAGTATTAATTGAGCCGGTTCCCATAGACTCCGGCCCCCATCCCACCCGCCGCTAATTCCAACCGGCAGTTCGTATTACCCGCTCAACTCATCTTCCTGCTCATGATCAACCTAACCAATAGGACACACTCATGAAAATAAAAGCTTCCGCGCTTGCGCTCGCAGTGCTGACCTTCAGCCTTACGATTAGCGCTACCCCGTCACCGTCTGTCAAAACTGTGACGCAAAACAAAACGCGCCCGGGTCGTAAAATGGACGCCGAACGACAAGCGAATGCAGCTTATGACGAGGGACGGAAGCTGGCTGACGCGAAACAATTCGACGCCGCCATAGAACAGTTCCGAGCAGCCCTCCGGCATAAGCCGGATTTCCTGGAAGCGCGCGAATGGATCGGTGCCTGCTACATCTTTACCCGAAGATACGAGGAAGCCATTGAGATTTTCAACGCTCTTATCGAACTAAAGCCGGACCATGAAAACGCCTACGCCAATCTGGCTTACATCTATATCGATCTTGGACAGTTTGAGCAGGCCGCCGCAGCCTGTCGCATAATCATTGGCATCAACCCCACATTCGTTGCAGGGTACGAGAACCTCGGCGTGGCGCTCATCAAATTAAAGAAGTTTGACGAAGCCGTTTCCGCGCTTAACAGTGCTCTGCGGCTGGCGCCCTCGTTCAATGCTTATTCCAATCTGACGGGAGCTTATGGCGAGATGGGACGCTACGAGGAAGCAGTTGCCGCAGGGTTGGCGGCGGTACGTCTCAAACCTGACGATACCTTTTCTCTTAACAACCTCGGTCACGCATACATCAAGCTCCAACGTTACTCACAGGCCGTAGATGTGCTCAATGAAGCCGTCAGGCTCGACCCTAATCAAGTCACTGCACACACAAATCTCGCCGATGTCTATCTACTAACGCGCGACTATAAGAAAGCGGCGGATGTGTATCGCCACATCATTTCCTTAACACCGCCGTACCTCTTTGAGTATTACCTGGGGCTGAGCCATGCATACGTCATGCTTAACGAGAACCAGGAGGCCATGGACGCCCTGGACGCTGGAATCGAAGCCGACCCAAACGGTGCAGCGAGGTATTACAGAAAGCTTGTTGAGGGCGATCGCGCTAAGTGGATTGAAGAGTTCAAGAAGGCCTCCGAGAACGGGGAGGAAACGTTGCGTGGTTATAACAACCTGGGGGTCGCTTATTTGAACTTGAAGCGCTACCCGGAGGCGATTGAAGTATTCGAGCAACTGTTGCGACTCTATCCGAAGCACGCGCCCGCATTCAACAATCTGGGCAAGGCTTACTCCGACCAAAACGACGAGCACCGGGCTATAGAATATTTCGCTCGGGCAATCGAGCTGGCGCCAAACTTTCCCCTTCCCTACAACAACCTCGCGTCGTCCTACTTTTCACTGCAACGCTACCCGGAAGCTTTAAAGACGTGCCAAAAGGCCCTCGCTCTCAGGCCCGACTATGCAGCCGCACACTACACTCTCGGTTTAGTCTATCTCAGACTCGGCAATCGCAGCGCCGCCATACGCGAACACCGCGAGCTCCTCACCCTAAACCCACAGCTGGCGAACAAACTCTACGAGTCAATTAGTCAATGACGACTCCGTCGGTGCAGTACCATTCCTCGGGTCCCCAGCCGATTACCTGGCCAGGGTGAAACGCTTTTCACTCTCTACTGCATGACGCGGATAGAAAGATCACCGTCAACCGGGCGTGGGCTCTAGCAGACAGCCCGTCGTTTAGAGAGGGCACTTGTGCCCCGGGACGCGGCAGGCGGACAAGTCCGCTTTCTAAACGAAGGGGCAGATAAGCCGATTCTGCGTTCTGCTAAATCCGGTGGAAGCCTTTGAGAATGTCGCGTGTGGCGAGGCGTAGGATCACGGGACGACCGTGGGGGCATGTCGTGGGCGAGGACGTCTTGAGGAGTCGATCAATCAGCCAGCGCATCTTCTCGGGTGAAAGCGGCATGTTAACTTTTATCGCAGCATGGCAGGCGAGTGACGCGGCAATATCATCGCGCAAGGTCTCGCGCGCTGCTCCTTTTTTCTCCGCGTCAACCGTATCGAGAACTTCCGCGAGCATGTTGCGAGCATCGCCGGGGGGCAAATCCGCTGGCGCAGCTTTTATTGCGACTGTCCGGCCCGACAAGCGCATCAGCTCAAACCCGTAGCTTTCAAGTTCTGCAGTGATCCCTTCGAAGACGGATACTTGCGCCGGGGTAAGGTCGAAAGTCTCGGGAATCAAAAGCTGCTGTGATTCGGCAGGTCGGGCTGATTCAAGCGCGCGATATTTGTCAAACAGGATGCGTTCATGCGCGACGTGCTGATCGATGAGCAATAGTCCTTCATTGTCGGTGGCGATGATGAAGCTTTCGTCAAGCTGGCCCAGCGGGCGAATGTCGGTGGAAAGCGATTCTACTGATACCTCGCGCGCAAACTTCTCAGCGGATGCCAGCGGTGGTAGCGGAACTACGCCCTCCCTGACGGTCGGGCTACTGCCCCGAGCGACGGACCCGCCTGCTACCGCAGGCGGTACTGACATGTTCTCCGCTACTGTCGGGCTATTGCCCAGATGTGCGGGCGATGCGCCCGCTCTCCCAGTATTCGGTTGACTTTGGACATTGGACGTTGGACTTTGGACCTCAGCAACAGCCTCGCGCATGATTGCTTCAAGATCTTGCGCTGCATCAGATTTCGAGGGAACATGTTCTTCAAGTTCTTCTGCAAAACTTTCTTCGTCTTGAATTGTTAATGAA
>JBHEMV010000096.1:0-10523 GCA_046262375.1 Pyrinomonadaceae bacterium | reverse complement strand
GTGCAGATCAGCACCTGGTCGCCGTCCCAACTATCTCTGACTCGATCGCTGTATGTTTGAATAGCTGCAACCAGGGCTTCGCACGCTATCGCTGAACACTCAGCGCGACCCGCATCCATCGCACCCAGCTGTTCTTTGATCGACCCGGCATGTTGGCCAATGGCAGCGGCCTCGCCCGTCGTCTTGCCAAGAATCTGATCTATCAATAAGGACGCTGATGCCACTAAGACGCTACAGCCGGCCGCCTTGAATTTTGCTTCAGTGATTCGCTGCGAAGCGTCGATATGCAGCGAAATACGCAAAGCCGCGCCACACTGAAAGGATGCTGAACGGCCAACAAAGCTGGGCTCTGTCGCGTCGCCGACGTTTGTGGGATTGAAAAATAGTTCGGCCAGAGTTCTGGATTGCACGGGCGTTAATTCTTATATCGAATTTGCCTGGGGTTTACAGTCAGTTTCAAAACTGAGGTTGCTGAAGGAAATCACTCTACACCGCCAACGGTTCTGTATTCTGGCTAGGTCGCCCGGGATTTGTCATCTTCAGTCTCCCGAGTTTTGAGTCAACTTCGTACGCCCCCAACCGTTAGGTTCGGCTCGTGGTATGCCTCGAGATCATGGGCTGAACATCTGAATCACACTGCCGTATTATATAATGCACGCTCATGTTCGATCAGTTTGGTCAGCGAAGCCTGGAACTCGAACACCTCGATAAAGGTGACTATACACCTGAGGAATATGAGGGCTGCATGGTTGAGCTGCGGCATGTCAATCGGTGGATGGGCGACGCGAGTGCGCTGCGAGATTCTATGTTGGTGGAGATAGAGAAGCTGAACCTCGACGGCTTTGCAGTGATTGATACTGGTGCTGGATCAGGTGAACTGTTGCGGGTGATTGCCCGCTGGGCACGAAAGACAAGTCGAAGGGCACAGCTCACCGGCTTGGAGCTAAATGCGCGGTCAGCGAAGGCAATCGCCGAACAGTCCCAAAGCTTTCCGGAAATCAACGCTGTTCGCGGTGACGCGTTTTGGCTCCCGTTCGCAGACAATCAATTCGACTATGCAATCTGTTCACTGTTTACACATCATTTCAAAAACCATGATGTAGTGCTGCTTTTGAGAGAGCTAAGCCGCGTAGCCTCTCGTGGTATTTTCGTAATCGATCTTCATCGTCATCCTGTTTCATATTATTTTTTTACGACCATCGCTCGCTTGTTTCTACACAACCGTCTGATTCGTGAAGACGGTGCACTTTCGATCCTGCGAAGTTTCGTGCCCCAAGAATTGGAAGACCTGGCACAGCGCGCTGGGCTCGAGGAAATCAAAGTCACGCGCCACTTTCCCTATCGGCTGGTACTTGCAGCTTCGTCGCCCGAGAGCGCGGACGTGCTGGCGGCTTCGCCTCCGAGCAGTGCGGAAAGGCTGCGCCTTTCCGAGAAATTTACCTATGGTATCGAGGAGGCTGCGCCTCCGACCCGTGGAGGCATAGCCCCCGTGGTTCATAAACTGGAGGCGGAAAGGCGGAGCCTTTCCGCACTGCGCGGCGGCAAAGCCGCGATTTGAATGCGGCGGCAAAGCTGCGACTTCAAGAAACGCAGCGAAAATTGATGTTGGCTTCTTCAAATATTGTCGACGTTGCCATCGCCGGCGCCGGACCGGCAGGCACAAGTGTGGCGATTCAGCTCGCGATGAAAGGAGCGCGAGTGATGCTGGTTGAAGAAAAGAAATTCCCTCGTCCAAAATTGTGTGGTGAATTCATCTCTCCGGAGTGTTTCACGCATTTCAGGCGGTTGGGGGTTTTCGACCAGATGATAGATGTGGGCGGCGCCTCTTTGTCTGAAACGGTTTTTTATTCTCCCAAGGGAAATAGTGTCGCGGTACCAAGCGAATGGTTTAAGTCCGGCACCAAAGCGCTTGGTCTGAGCCGCAGCGAGATGGACCACAAGCTTCTCGAGCGAGCTAAGAGTGTAGGCGTCACGGTTCTGGAGGAAACGCACGCGTCCCTGTTAGTTCAAGACCGTGGACAAGTATGCGGGGTGCGTGTGAAAACTCGGGACGCGACCGGTGATACAGTCAAAGATTATCGGGCGCTTATAACGATCGACGCGACAGGCAGGGTCGGAGCTTTGGCTCGCGAGGTAGATCGGCAGGTGGATCGCCGGGCGGATCAACGCCGTGCTCAAAAAAAACCGACAAGACCTTCTCTAGTTGCTTTTAAAGCGCACCTGGAAAACGCTCGCGCCACCGCCGGCGCATGCGAAATCTATTTCTATCCCGGAGGTTATGGTGGCTTGAGTGGCGTTGAGGGCGGAGTTAGTAACCTCTGCTTCATTGTATCGGCCGACGACGTCCGACGTCACGACTCTAATCCTGAAATCGTGATGAGTAAGATTGTCAGGCAAAACGCGCGTGCTAATTACACGCTCGCTAAAGCCCTGGTTCGAACGCAGTGGCTCAGTGTTTCATTAGACAGCTTTGGACGCAGAAAGCTGTCTCCAGCTAGCGGATTGCTTTCAGTGGGAGATGCTGCAGCCTTTATTGATCCATTCACAGGAAGTGGCATGTTGATGGCCCTGGAGAGTGGAATGATCGCTGCTGACATAATCGGTCGCCATCTCGTCACGCTTCGGGAGAAGGCAACATTTGAGTTACTGGCAAGTGAGTACCGGGCAGAATACTTTAGAAAGTTCAATCAGCGTTTGCGCATCTCAGGGCTTCTTCGCCGTGCGGCATTTGTTCCGCGCTTGGCTGAAGCTGCCATATTTGTTTTTGGCACGAGCTCACGTCTTCGACGCAAACTGGCCCATGCTACGCGTCATTCTTCAAGCGGCAAAATAAGAACATCCACCGGCTGATCATCCCGAACAATCGTTGACACTACTTCTGGGTTCTGTCCGTTAGCGGACGGATGGTACTGACCTCATGAGACCGCACCTATCGCAATTCAGCTGGGCAAACTGCATCAGTAGCGGAAGGATTAAATGCTTGCAGACAGGAGCGTTTTGGAGTAAAAAGGCGGAGCGTTCTTGTCAGAGTGCTCCCCGGCGCCCTTCTCAAAGGTCGTTTGATTTACACACGGCGACCGAATCGCTACCGGCCGGTCGAGTCCCTAACCTAAGGAGAATGAAATGATGATTGCGTCCCCCACGCGGTGGTTTAACCCTTCGATCCGAATAACCGCTCTTTTGATCTTCACAGTAATTTGTGGACTTGCTGGTTCGGGTGTCGCGTATGGTCAGGCGCAATCCAATGCAGCAGATCTGCGAGGTTTTGTCCGCGATCCAACCGGCGCCGTAGTAACTAACGCAACCGTGACCGCTCGGAATCCCGCCACTAACACTACTAAAGATGCCACTACTAATGATGAGGGCTATTATCAGATCGTCAGTCTCACACCGGGTGACTATGAGGTCACAGTCGAAGCCCCCAACTTTAAGAAGGCCGTCTTGCCGGGGGTGAAGCTCACCGTCGGGCAGAGTGCGGATTTGGATGTGGCGCTGGAGGTGGGACAGGTTAGCGAAATAGTAACTATCTCGGGCGCGACTGCTGAGCTAGTGGAAACGTCCAAAACAGCCGTGGCCACCACGGTGGACCAGCAACGCATCGATAATCTTCCTATCAATGAACGGAATTACCTGGCCTTTTCGCTCACAACGTCCACCGTGGGTCGCGACAATGGCCGCCCAATCGGACCCGCGCCGACGACGGGCTTGAACTTTGGTGGCCAGCGCGGCCGATCTAATTTGGTTCAGGTAGACGGAGCCGACAACACGGATAACTCAGTGAATGCTGCCCGCTCGACAGTCAGCCAGGAAGCAGTTCAGGAGTTTCAAGTCGTTACCAATTCATTTGCTCCTGAGTTTGGACGTTCCTCTGGTGGTGTTGTCAACGTCGTCACTAAGAGCGGCACGAACGAAGTTCGCGGAAATATTTTTGGTTTCCTCCGAGATAAGAGTTTTCAAGCCCGCAATCCGTTTGCGCCAATCGCAAAACCGGCCTTCAGGCGAACTCAGTATGGCGTGACCCTCGGTGGTCCATTCGATCGCGATCGCACGTTTTTCTTCTTCGCTTTTGAGCAGCGGCGCCGCGACGAGTCGGGGTTCTTCACCAGCAATGTGGCGCAGGGCCTGACGGGCTCGGCAACGATACCTGTAATTCCAGGATTAAATCCGTTTGCGCGTACGTTCAGCAACATCACACCCGCCCAAGCCGGATTCATCAACACACTAGTCGGCTCCGGCGTGGCAGCCAATATTTGCGCGGCAAGAGCGTACGGATTCTTTGCTTCGAGTGGAGGCTCGACAGCTCTCTCCGGAAGTAATCCCCTTGCCAGTCCCAATGATGGCAGTCTCTGTCCGCCGATTAGTCCAATTCTTCCGGGAACGATTGGGCCGCGCTTCATTTTGTCAGGAGCTCCCGTACCAGTGGCCACAACCAATGCCCTGGGAAAGTTCATTGCGTTTCGCCCCCTCAATGACTTACAAAAGATATTCCCAGTCACTGATAGAACTACCTACAATTCGTTTCGCCTCGATCACCTGATTACCAAGTATCATCAGTTCAATTTCCGCTTCGGTTATAACCCCAGTCTGATCACAGGCATTCAGGTGGAGTCGCAAAACCAATCACTTGGTCAAAACGATTTCTCACGTACGGGGCACCAGAAGCTACGCGATTTTTCCGCCGTCGCCACGTTGGTCTCCACTCTCTCAAGCAACATGGTAAACGAGTTAAGGTTTAATTTTGGCGAGCGCCGCGCGACATTCAAATCAGAAAATGGCGACGCTGTTGCCTCCAACATTTCCGGAACCGCTTTCATCGGCAGAGAGCTTTTCTCGCCTGTAATTCGGACGGAGACGCGTTATGAATGGACCGACAACCTGAATATCGTTGCGGGTAATCACTCACTCAAGTTCGGTGGCGACGCGGCTTTCGTAAGAATTCCTGAGGCGACATTTGAACTAAATTTTGCCGGCTTGTTTAACTTTGGCGGGTTAGGCGCCAGCTCACTTGGGTTCCCCGCAAGTGCGCCCGACTTCACCCCGGTGCAACAGTACGGCCTCGGACTTCCGACCAACTTCGTCCAGGGCTTCGGCAATCCGGTCAGCAGGATCGGCAACAAACCTTTAGCCTGGTATGCCCAGGATTCCTGGAAAGCCAGGCCTAACCTCACCCTCAATTATGGTCTCCGCTATGACATCGAGCTGACGCAAAAAGTGCCAACTGTCGGCTTCAGAGATCCTTTGTCAGGGATCAATCTTTCGCCAGCGGACCTACTGGCGGCCCAGGACGCTATGAATGTGCAGCAGGGATTTCCGCGCGATAAGAACAACTGGGCGCCGCGTGTTGCAGTTGCCTGGGACGTCAGAAACGACGCCAAGACAGTCATTCGGGCCGCGGCCGGCATCTTCTACGATCACCCACTATTGGCCATCGCCTTCAATTCAGACATTGCTGACGCAGCTCAGCAGCAGCAGGCTATTTTGACGCCGCAGGGTGGGCCGGATCCCCGTTCATTGCTCAACGCGACTCAGGTTTTTCAGGGAACTGTGGTTATTTGTAACTTCCCGGGTGCCGTCCCTGGGGTCAACTGCACTCCGGGTGCTGCCTCGACCGCGCAATACCAGGTGGGGCGTCAGCGTTTTAACGACCAGACATTCCCGGGCTTCGGGCCGGTGCTCCCCTTCACCCTTCATGTGACCAAAAACTTTGAATATGCCTATGCAAACCAGGCGAACTTTACGGTTGAGCAGCAGCTCACTAAGAACATGTCGCTGACGGGAAGTTATCTTTTCGTCGGTGCCCATCATTTGCCACATCCAGTTGACATTAATGCGCCGCGAACCGATTTGCAGATTGCGAATTTCGTCCGTTGCTTTAACAGGCAGCCCATCAGCACCACTGAAGCTCTGACGGTGAACCCATCCGCTTGCGCCAACATCGTGGCCCAGCCCATTCCGGGGCTTGTCTCCGTCACCACGCGCGGCGGAGTTGTCCAACCGGCAGCCGCCAACTTCTTCCGTCCCAATGCGCCAAACTATTTCTTTGTACAGGCAATAACTGGCGGCGCGGTAACGCCGGCGGTCTTCAATAGTGTGTTGGCTGCAACGGGCTCGTTACGCACGCCGGGCGTCATCTCGCCATTTGGCTCAATCAATGCGCAATCGTCCGATGGCAATTCCGTCTACCACGCCCTCAATGCGGATCTGAAAAAGCGCTTTTCCAACAACCTTCAGTTCCTGGCGTCCTACACCTGGTCGCATTCCATCGACGACTCGTCAGACCTGCAAACACTTTTGCTGCCGCAGGACAATCGAAATGTCCGGGCTGAGCGCGCCGACTCGCTCTTTGATCAGCGTCACCGGTTTGTATTCAGTTCCGTGATAGCCTCGCCCGGAAGCTGGCGTTCAGGTGACGGGTTACACCGGTTCTTTTCAGACTTCACTGTGGCGCCAATCTTCGAAATTTCTTCCGGGCGGCCATTCAATATTTTGAGCAACCAGGACACGAACAACGATCAATCGAACCAGACGGATCGTCCCAGCGTCCTGGCTGATGGAACGCTCTGCGTTCCGGGAGCCCCTGGCTGTTCTCCGCTGATTACCAACGGAGTGTTCACGTCAGGAAATCTGGGCCGTAACTCCGGCATAACCCACAGCTTTGCCTCGTTGGACATGCGGGTTAGTCGTGCGGTGCGATTGGGTGAACGCGTGCGACTAGACCTCATTGCCGAGGGTTTCAACCTCTTCAATCGTTTTAACGAAGCGGCGGCCTCGCCATTTATCGACGACGTCAAGGCCTTCCAACAACGAGCGGGCAATGGCCGTTATTTCAGCCGCCCCACCGCTTCTTTTGACCCGAGACAGTTTCAGTTTGGGCTGAAACTCAGCTTCTAAGCGGGACAGGCACTCCAAAGACAGACAAGAATTCTGTCGCACCACTCAAGCGACCGGCCGCTTGGCCGGTCGCTTTCTTTTTTTCCCCGCCAACGTCATCTGGCTGCATCGAAAGTGCACATCCGCTGTTTCCAAACCGCAGTTTGTCGAACCAAATAACTTGCGCTACAGTGGCGTCAGGCAAACTAAACCAGTGCCGGCGGCATCCGAAAACATGCCCTTTTGCCTTACTTATTTACCGTAACCGCAATAAAAGCCTCTCCCCCGGGGAAATTCAATATGATTAATAGATTTTTCAAACAGTTTCTTCTTTCAGCTATTCTCGTTCTCAGCGTGACTGGATTTGCATCTGCGCAATCGAGCCGGCCGAGACGCGTAAGGCAGCCGGAAAGGCCAGCCGAAGAACCGTTGCTGCGTCCGGAACCGAAAGCGAGTCCGACGGCAAGGAACAATTCGAATCGCCCATTAGTTGAGGTACAGCCCGTAAAGCCGGTCGTAAACACAGTTGGGGCTGGGGACACTTCTCATGCCTATCAACTTCTGCAACAAAAGCAATTTGCTGCAGCAGCAAAGGAAGCTAAGGATATAGCAGCGCAGTTTCCAAATGACCCGGAAGCCTGGAAGATAGCGGGCTTTGCCGAGTTAAATCTTAAACAATATGCACAGGCCAGTGACGACTTGCAGAAGGCGCTGGATCTTCAGAAAGTTTTAAAGCGCGAGGACCCAAACACGGCTGATGCGTTGGCCCAATCTTTCGTACTCGCTGAAAAATTCGATCGTGCCCTGCCTTTGCTGGTTGCTGCCACAACACGTCCGGGCGTCGCACCCGACCCGGCGATGCTCTACTTCCGAGGCCTGGCTGAATACAAGACAGGGAAACTGGTTGACGCAGAGCGGACGTTGAACGCAGTCGTTAAAGCAAATCCCAAAGACTCGCTATCGCTCTTCTACCTGGGACAGATTTCGGTAGGGAAGAACGATCTGGATGGCGCGATCTCCGCGCTCAACCGAGCAACAGTTAATGATCCGCGTTTCGCTGCCGCCTGGACGTTATTGACTTCCGCCTATCTGCGACGCGCAGCTCTGAGCACTGACCCCACAAAATCTGCGGCTGATTATCTAAGCGCGGTTCGTGCCGGGGAAGGGTTAATCAAGACCAGGACAGATGCAGAGGCGGTTACCCTGTTGGGCCAGGCACTCATCGGCTCGGAGCAATATCCGCGCGCAGCGGCCGCGCTGGAGCGGGCTACGCTAGCTCCGGATGCTAAAGGAGTAACATTTTATCTGCTGGGCATTGCCCAGTCGCGCGCAAAGAATTTTCCTAAAGCGATTGCTGCGTTACAAACAGCTTCCCAAAAATCGCCTGCGGACATTAACATCTATCGCGAGCTTGGTTATGCCTACGAAGTAACTAAACAGTATGCAAAAGCATTGGGTGCGTATGAGAAGGGATTGACTCTGGCACCGAGTGACTCTGATTTTAAAGAGGCGGCGGAACGCGTGCGTCCCTTCGCTAAGTAGCAAATGTCGGGGAGGTATTAGAAATGAAGTTGATTGGAATTATGTTATTGACGGTGGGAATGTCTGTGGGGGTTTGGGCGCAGCGGCCGCGGAATATTGAAACGACTCAGTCAAGGGATGCCTCGAAGGCAGTGCCTGCTCCGGCTCCCCAAACAATGAAAGCGAAGTATGAGGGAGGTATCTTTGGCTACAATAAAACGATGGAAGGCACGCTCAGCTTTGACGACACCAATCGACGTCTCCTTTTTCGCAATAAGGAGCAGAAAGAAGTTTTTTTCATTCCATACAATGCGGTGAACTCCGCCTTTTCGGATACGCAAAAACGGCGTCCGTCGGCCGCCACCGTTGCCAGCAACATTCCCTACTTTGGTTTTCCCTTCGGCTTCATCAAAACCAAAGTCCGCTATCTGACTCTTCAGTACAGCGATCCCGACACGCGCGTGGCGGGAGTTACCAGCTTTCGGCTGGAGAATAAAGACCTGGTGGATTCGGTAGTGTATACACTCGCCACCAAAGCAGGTTTGACCCCGCGCGGTAACGTCTACGTGAGGAAGAGTGATACCCACGAAGTCAAAAAAACTATTCCTTAATGGTTAGCCCTTGGAAATATTGAGAGGCGGGCCCGCAGTCTTCAATGCCTGCCAAACGAATTGTGGCACATAGCGAAGAGACCGAACTCGTAAACGTGTTAGAGAAATGAATGGCATAAGGAAGTCAGGCTTGGAAACCGCGGGGTTGGGAACACAGAAGACAGTTATCCTTCTTTACTTTTCGCGCACTCATCTGCTGGCCAAGATCCACCTGTTACCCTGCCTATCCTCTGGTCCGCTTTCAGAATCAACTCACAAGCCTTGAAAGCGTATTCCTCAAATCCTTCGAGCCGGGAGGCCAGGATCACCCACGCGTTTTTTCCGGAACGCCAGAGCTGACGCTTTGGTAGCTGAGGAAACTCCTGCGCAAGACTCTCAGCGTGCTCGGTAGTCGTAAATAGCCACATGCCGTTAGATCCGGGCTGCTTAGTGCTATCGCGAAGTGCGAAGAGTAGCTTCTCATCGAGGTAGACGTAAGTGAAACCAAACATTCGCTTGATGTTTGGGCGGATCGGGAGGAGTTCTTCAAGGACAAATGGAAAAGGATCTCGTCTCTTAACAGAAAGGTTATTCTTCATGAGTTTCAACGTGCAGTATTATGTCGACGCTGCGTTTAAGCCTGACTTTTGTGAACCACCGACGAGCGAGGCCACACAAGTTGAGAGCGGTCGAGGATGACCTGTCACAATGCGACCGCCAGGCAATCAAACATCCAGAGGATTTTCATCAGTTAGATAGGCCAGCAACTCCTGTTTCTTCTCACGCTCAACAAGCCATGCTCTTATTCTCTTGATTTCTGCATAATCATCAACGCCAAACTTATTAATGTAGATCCGTTCCAGACGCTTTTTCCTCTCTTCCTTCAACGCTTCGCCTTGCCAGAATTCTGTGAGGATGGAATTGAGATCATCGTGTAGATTGCGTTTTCTTAGTACCTCCCATTCATTTCTGTCCAACCAAATGCCTTTGCAGCCGTGACAATGATCCAACGTGAAACCAACCCCTCGCCCCACCATATACTTCACCATGCGCCACTCGCACTCCGGACAATCAATGTGCTCTTTCTTCTCCGCGAGGGGCAGATCATTGTTTTGGCCTTTTAGCTCCGGCCAATTCTTTCCGTGTTGTTCCAGCCACTTCCAATACTGTGCCCCTTGTATCCAGTGCCCATGGCACCTGGGACAGCTCAAGGAATCGAGATTTGATTCCAGCTTCTTGAAGCTCAATTCAGCCGTCTTGCAAACAGGACAATTCACAAAATTACACCTCATCACAAAAGCTGTTTATGTTCGGAAAGCGGCAGCGAGCGGGACGCCACGGATAGCCTGAGAAAGATCCTTTCGATTTACGATAGCAAAGCGCAGATGTCTTCATCTATTTTCGCTCCGTGACGCACCAGTCACAACCGAATATTCATTGACTTGCTATCATCTTTGGCATACAAAGCAAACGCTCTGCTTATCTCGAACAGGAATAAGTGATACCGATGAACCCAATTCTAGCGGTTGCGCTGATGATCGC
>JBHEMV010000095.1:0-10543 GCA_046262375.1 Pyrinomonadaceae bacterium | reverse complement strand
ATATGCAGTCGCTGCTAAAGGCTGAACAAGGACAACTGGATGGCCCCTACGTCATCGCTTATGAAGGCTCAATTCCGGACGAAAACCTCAGCGCCGAGGGCGAGCCGTTTGCGGGTGAAGGCTCCTTACCGCTTTGGGCCGCCAGCGATCAACGTCGGCGAATCTCTACGGCTGAATGGGTGAAGAGGCTGGCGCCGGGTGCAGCGGCCATGATCGCTGTGGGCACGTGTGCGACCTGGGGCGGCATTCCCGCAGCTTACGGGAACATCACTGGCTCGATGAGTGTAATGGATTGGCTCGGCGCGGATTATCGTAGCGCGTTGGGGCTTCCGGTTATCAACATTCCGGGATGCGCGCCTGTTGGTGACAATTTCACTGATGCAGTGCAGGCGATCCTGCTTTTTCTTCAGGGCCTCGGTCCGCTGCCTGAGTTTGACGAACTGGGGCGTCCGGCCTGGCAGTTTTCGGACACGGTGCATCTCAAATGCGGGCGCGCCGGGTTTTATGAAGAAGGCACATTCGCGCAGGAATATGGCGACAAAGAGTGCCTGGTTGAGGTTGGTTGTTGGGGCCCAGTCGTGCAGTGCAACATCACCGAAAAAGGCGCCATCGCGCATATGGGTGGCTGTATGAATGCGGGCGGCCCGTGTATCGGTTGTACCATGCCGGGTTTTCCGGATAAGTTTTCGCCGTTTTATAAAGCTCCCCCGGGTTCAATGCTTTCAAGCAATGCCTCGCGGTTAATGGGTTCAATAGTTCGCCCGCTGCGCCGCATCAGTCAGCGCGAACGCAACCGCGAGATTCGCTGGCACGATACAGTGCCCAGCGGTTGGGCCATGCACAATGGCGCCACTTCGCTCACGCATAAGATTCTCGAATTCTTTTACGAGGCGATGCAGTTTCAGGGCGCAGCGCGTCCCGAGAAACAACCCGCAAAGAAATCTCCTTCGGGCTACCAGAGTTTGCCGGATCGTGTGTATGAGGAAAATTATCAGATGCTGCCCGAGGAGCGCGTGAAAAAGGCGGAGAAGAGAGCCTGAGGAGTTAACTCGAAAAGGTATCAATGGAGAAGTCTTAATGTGTTTCAAGAATCTACCAATTGAATTCGACGCGCAGGGAAACGCGCAACTCATTGGAGGCGTGGCTAATCCTTATGCCTACACGCCACGCGAAATCAAACGCGAGAAGCTGGAAGAATTACTGGCAAGGAACGGCCACATCAAAGATGTCAGCATTTCTCCGGTGACCCGCGTGGCGGGCGCGCTTTCGTTTCACGCGGTCGCGGATTTACAGGAGCGCAAGTTTCTCGAAGCCAATTCAGTCGCGACCATCTTCCGTGGTTACGAAGTAATTTTGAAGGGGCGCGATCCGCGAGATGCCATCTACATTTCCAGCCGCGCCTGCGGAGTGTGTGGGGGGGTTCACTCCACGGCTGCTTGCGAGGCAATTGAGATGGCTTTCGGGATTTCGCCTCCGCCGCTGGGAACCGTACTACGCAATCTCGCGCTCTCTCTTGATTTTCTCTACGACCATCCGCTCCATCTCTTCCTGCTCGCGGGGCCCGACTACTCGCAGGTCGTGGTCGAGGCAACGAGCCCGGCGATGTGGGAGAAAGCCCGGGTCACAAACGCTCCGAACGCAGATGTTCATCAGTTCAAAACCATTGGCGACATCATGAAGGGGCTCAACCCGCTCTCAGGCAAGTTGTACCTCGACGGCCTGAAGATGACGCGGACACCGCGTGAAGCCTACTCTGTCCTCTTCGGAAAATATCCACACCCGCAGACGGTCGTCCCCGGCGGCATGTCCAGCACGGTGACCATCACTGACTTCAACGAAACTTATACGCGGCTCCAGAAGATGATCGACTGGACCAAGCGCATGATCCCGCTTTGGGACGACCTCACGGAGTTCTTCTACGATTACAACCCTGAATACACGAAGGTCGGCGCGCGCGACAAAAACATGATTGACCTTGGCATGTGGGACGATGAAAACTCTTACGATGCCAGTTATGCGCGCTGCAACGAGTGGGGCGAAGCTCGTTGGGCCACGCCGGGCGTGGTTATTGACGGTAATTTAGTGACAACAAAACTACAGCAGATTAACCTTGGGCTCGAGGAGTTTGTCGAGCATTCCTACTACGAGAACTGGAATCAGAATGGCGTGCGCTTCAAGACAGACCCTTCAGGCGCGCCGCTCTCGCCGAATCATCCGTGGAATAAAGAGACGATGCCCAGGCCCTCGAAGGAAAGCTGGAAGGATCGTTACACCTGGAGCACAGCGCCGCGCTGGGACAGGCAAGTGGTAGAGGCCGGGGCCTACGCGCGCATCTGGACCACCGCCGCCGCCGGACTGATGCCGAAGAATAATTTCCTTGAATCAACCGGCCACAGCCTCAAGATCAATATGCCGAAGACGATGTTGCCCGAGATGGACTTCGAGTGGAAGATTCCCGAAGTTTGGAACGCCTTCGAACGTAATCGGGCGCGCGCCTATTGCATGGGTTATAACCTGATGGTTGCGTACACGATGGTGCTAAAGGCCTTTGATTATCTTCGAAAAGGTGAAGACAAAGTCAGCACCAAGTTCGAAACCCCAAAAGATGAAAGAATCGGTGTTGGTTTCTGGGGCGCCGGTCGCGGGTACCTCTCACACCACCTTACCCTCGACAAGGGCGCAATAACGAACTACCAAATCGTCACGCCTTCAACCTTCAACGCCTCGCCGCATGACCCGTTTGGCAACCCCGGGCCCTATGAAGAAGCAGTGCTGAATACTCCGATCCTTGAAGATTTTTCAGAGCCTAAAGATTTCACGGGCGTTGATATGCTTCGGACGATTCGCAGCTTCGATCCCTGCATGCCATGCACTACGCATATCTATGGTGGTGAGCGTGAGATCGTGCGCGAGGTTAATACGTGCGCTTGTTCAGCCGAAGGATAAACGATTGCGTAATGCTGATTTCGAATTGCTGGTTTGGAAAGCGAAAGATGTCATCTCTTAACTTCTAAGGTTTTCAATCCACGTTCATCTGCATTCAGCAATCCGTAATCAGCAATCGAATAATCCGCGTTCAGCAATCCGCAATCGGCAATTGAATCATGGTCCTGGTCTCGGGCATCGGTTATTCAAACCTCGGCGACATGTCGTTTGGTCGCGTTGTGCTCTCAACACTGGCTGAAATGGACTGGCCAGACTACGTTCACGTCGAAGACTTGAACTACGGTCCGATCATGATCTATCAGTCGCTGGAGGCTTCGCCGATCAAATACGACAAGGTAGTCTTAGTGAGCGCAGCTAAACGAGAGCGCAAACCGGGAACACTGGAGGTCTATCGCTGGAATGGCAAACTTCCTGAAAACTCGGAGATCCAGGCTCGCATCGAAGAGGCAATTACCGGCGTGATCGATCTGGATAACCTGCTCATCGTGTGCAAACATTTCGGTGTGTTACCCGACGACGTAACAATTGTGGAAGTGGAACCGCAAAGTGAAGAATGGGGTCTCGAGTTTAGTCCCGTCGTTGCCGCCAGAGTTGGGGAGGCAGTCCAGGCTGTGAGAGAACGGGCATTAAATAAAACTAACTAAAATGAGTGAAACGAAGGTTGAGGAGCGCGATGGTGAGCAACTGATTGGCCAGCTCAACTTGCTAGTCGAGCAGCTTGAGCAGTATCCGGATACCGAGGTGCGCGATAAGGCTCTCGACCTGGTTCAAATAATCCTCCAACTCTATGGCGAATCCCTTCGCCGTATCATCGCGAGCCTGGAGTCTGAGCCGCGCCGCGACGAGATACTTGCGCGCATGGCTAGCGATGAAGTCGTTCGCTCGATACTGCTCATACATGGCCTCGTGCCAATCAATTTGTATGACCGGGTAGCTGCGAAGCTGAGCGATCTTCGTCACTACCTGGTCTCTCAGGGTTGCGACGTGGAGCTACTGGGCATCGATGACGGCCGTGCGCGCATGCGCTTGATTCGCAGCGGCAAGGGCGCTCCCCCGATCGCAGTTCTTAAAGATGAAATTGAAAAGGCGTTGAGCGAGGTGGCACCCGACCTTGTTGGGGTAGAAATTGAAGGATTATCGGACCAGATTGAAGCTACAGCAAAGGCAGCGGCAGCTCTGGGCCGCATGATTGAAAAACCGCGAACTGAACCCAAACCAGCGCTCGTGCAAATCAAGAGGAAAAAACCGGAGACGAGCGGGGCCGCGAACACGTGGGTGCCGGTTATCCGGAGCCAGAGTCTTGAAGATGGCCAATTCAAAATAGTGAACTTCGAAGACATTAACGTGCTGATCTCGAACCTTGATGGAGAGTTTTATGCATACCGGAACGCCTGTGCCGAGGGAGGACGGCCCCTGGATGACGCGCTGTTTGAAAGACCGATGCTCAGTTGTTCGTGTCATGGATATGAGTATGATCTGCGCCGCGGTAATTGTATCGAGCGGCCTGACTTGCAACTTAAACCGATCCCGTTGAAGGTTGAAGATTGCAAAGTGAAAGTAGGATTCTGACGGGAACTGGGTGAAGATGATTCTTTCTGGCGGACGGCGCTTCCTAACGGAGGATTCATGACGGACGAATCGAAGAAGGAAAATCCTCAACGCGAGCTCCAGCAGGAGATCGACAACCTCAAATCGCGTGACGAGATTTTGCAGGTGATGTACTGGATGCAAGGTGAAGGGTTGGGCAGGGAATTTTCTGTGGCCGACCTGCAGAAGTTTCTTCCGAGCGAACAAGCTGTGCTCGCGGAAGACCTTCAGGTGATGGTCTCAAGCGGGCTAGTGAGGAGCGGCCATGACCATAGGTTTGCGCTGACTGAACGAGGTAAGGAGGAAGGTGGACGCCGATTCGCGGACGAGTTTGAGGCAATGGTCAAGCCGGGACATTTCGAGTGTGACGAGCCGGACTGTGATTGCCATAACCCGGAAGCAGCGGGTGAAGCATGCAAGCACTTGTCGTCGGCTTATACAAACTAGCGATGCCATCAGCATCGGAAGCAAAGAATTATGAGAAGAGACTCGAGCAGGAATGGTAAAGGAGACATCGTGAAGGGGCTGGCCGCCGGCATTATAGGCGGACTGGTGGCTTCTGCGGTGATGAATCAGTTTCAAGCCTTCTTAAGCAAGCTGGTTGCCGGCCCGGAGCGAGCCCATGGGGCGCAATCTTTACAGCAGGGAACTCCGGAGCACGGCATCGGACGTGACTTAGAAGCAGAAGGCCGGGACGAAGAGCAGGATGATGCGACTGAGAGACTCGCCAACGCCGTTGCGGTAGCTGTCTCGGGCCGTGAGCTGACAGAGAGTGAGAAAGAACTTGCCGGTACCGCATTCCATTATGCGATGGGAATAACATCCGGCGCCTTGTATGGCGCAGCGGCTGAGATTATTCCGGAAGTTAAGGTAGGCGCCGGCATCCCCTTCGGCGCCGCAGTCTGGTTCATTGCCGACGAGGGTCTTGTGCCTGCCGTCGGTCTCTCAAAGTCAGCGACGGATTATCCACCTTCCATCCATGCTTACGCGCTAGCTTCGCATTTGGTTTTTGGGCTCACAACTGAGCTCGTAAGACGCTCGGTGCGACAGGCACTTTGATCTATGGTTACACGATCTGAAATTCTGGTTCGAGGAATTGTACAGGGCGTGGGTTTTCGGCCTTTCATCTACTCCCAGGCCAGCCGCCGTGACCTGCGCGGAAGGGTGCGCAACAACCCGGCCGGAGTGTTGATAGAAGTTGAGGGAAAGCACGGCGACATCGAGCAATTCATCAGTGACCTACAATCAAATCCGCCGCCACTCTCCACCATCGACTCAGTTGAATGCAATCACAACCTGGCGCCTGCCGATTATTCCGACTTCGTCATCCTGGAGAGTGCTCACGATGCTCAACAGGGGGAGAAGTTTATTCCCATCTCGGCAGACGTCTCCACTTGCGACGACTGCCTGAAAGAATTGTTTGACCGGCAAGACCGGCGCTACCAATATCCATTCATAAACTGCACTAACTGTGGTCCGCGCTTTACGATCATCGAAGATCTTCCCTATGACCGTGCGCAAACTACCATGCGCGATTTTGAAATGTGTTCGGAGTGCCGCACCGAGTACGAAGATCCCCGGAATCGCCGCTTTCATGCCGAGCCAACTGCCTGCCCAACGTGTGGGCCGCAATTGTCATTGGCCGGAGTGAGGTCAGTACCGCCTGGGGTAGCGGGCGGATTGTCTACGATTAACCCACCCGCAACCGCCACCCCAGTTGGCACTGTCAACGCTATCAGCAGCGCCCGGCGTTTGTTGCTGGACGGAGCTATTCTCGCAATCAAGGGAATTGGCGGATTTCATCTGGCATGCGACGCCCTATCGCCGGAGGCTGTTGAGCGATTACGCCGGAGAAAATACAGAGAAGACAAACCATTCGCGATGATGGCTGAGTCTATTGACGTTATTGAGCAGCACTGTTTCGTTTCGGGAGCCGAACGTCGTCTCTTGCTCTCGGAGCGGCGACCCATTGTGCTGCTGGCGAAAAGGCCAGCCTCGAACATTGCGGCAGCGGTAGCGCCAGGTCTGAACAATCTCGGATTCATGCTGCCGTATTCGCCGCTCCACTATCTGCTGCTGAACAATCTTGATAAACCTCTGGTTATGACCAGCGGCAACGTTTCCGATGAGCCGATCTCTTATGACGACGGCGAGGCCACTAAACGACTACACAAGATTGCAGACTACTTCCTGCTGCATGACCGGCGCATTCACATGCGAACAGATGATTCGGTTGTGCGCGTACATGACAACCGCGAGATGATCGTCCGCCGCTCGAGAGGCTTTGCGCCGGCTCCGGTCAGAACGGGATTTAAGTTTGTTCGCCATGTTTTGGCCTGTGGTGCCGAGTTAAAGAACACGTTTTGTCTGGCGCGCGCCAACTATGCGTTCGTTAGTCACCATATTGGCGATCTGGAAAACCTGGAAACCCTGCGTTCCTACACGGAAGGCATCGAGCACTTCAAGCGGCTGTTTCATATCAAACCCGCCGTAGTGGCTTACGATCTTCATCCGGAATACCTCTCAACTAAGTACGCTCTTTCCCTCGACGACACTCCCTCTAAGATTGCCGTTCAGCATCACCACGCGCATATTGCAAGTTGTATGGTGGATAACCAGATCGATGGCGAAGTGATTGGCGTGGCGATGGACGGCCTGGGTTTTGGCACGGATGGACGCATGTGGGGCGGAGAATTCTTCGTTGCGGACTTTGTCGAAGCTGAGCGGGTTGCCCATCTGGCTTATGTACCGATGCCGGGCGGGGCAAGAGCGATTCGCGAACCCTGGCGCATGGCGGCAATCTACCTCCGCCAGGCGTTTGGCGACGATTTCGTTAAGCTGGATCTGTCCGTCATCAAAGATCTCGAACAACGTGGCTGGCCTACGCTTCGCAGCATGGTCGCAACGCGCACCAACAGCCCGGAAACCTCGAGTATGGGCCGGCTCTTCGATGCCGTGTCCAGCCTTCTTGGCGTGCGGGCTTTGGTTAACTATGAAGGCCAGGCCGCAATTGAATTGGAAGCGATAGCCGATCGCGACTATAGCGGGGCGTATGAATTTGCCATCAGTTCCAAAGATAACGTTATCGATGCTGGCGGCGTGATTCGCGGTGCCGTGGCGGATCTACTCGATGGCGTTCCGGCGCCAATCGTTTCCGCTAAATTCCATATCGGTGTTGCTCGCTTGATTGTCTCGATGGCGGAGAAGATCAGGAGCGGCCGAAAACTGAACCGGGTAGTGTTATCTGGTGGAGTTTTTCAAAACCTTTTACTGCTTGAACGGACTTCCGAAATGTTGCGAGCGAGTGGTTTTCAGGTTTTCACGCACTCCCGCGTGCCGACAAACGATGGCGGAATTTCATTGGGCCAGGCTGCGGTCGCAAACGCACAAATTAAGTCAGGGAGGATCTAATCACATGTGTCTGGCCATACCGGGCAAGATAGTCGAGATTGTCGACGAGGATAATCACATTGCCAAGGTCGAAGTTGGCGGCGTGAAACGCAACATCAATATCGGCATGCTGGACAAAGATGAGGCTCGCGTTGGCGATTACGTGCTGATTCATGTCGGATTCGCAATGAGCAAGGTTGATGAGCAGGAGGCCCATGAGACGCTGCGAGTGCTTAAGGAGATTGGTGAGTTTGACCTGGAATTGGAACAATTCAGGACCGTTGTAGACTAAGAACGGTCGGTGGTCATTTGAAAGCCTGACCTGAAAGATTTTCCATTTGTCATTTATCATGATAAGAAGTGATAAATGGAAAATCTGTGATGTAGACTGACGACAAACAACTTACAAAAAACAGAGGCTGATATGAGCAAGCCCGCTATAGACGATTTCTCACGCTCCTTTTATCCGTTCCTCCATGACCATCGGACGGAGCCGGATAAACTGATGAAGGAGATGACCTTCTCATTACTGGAGAAGGTGCGCGAGAGCGTGGACGTTAAGACCAAATTTTTCGAGGACAACAAAGAAACAATTATTGCTGCTTCGCTTGATCTGGCGAAGGCGTTTCATCGCGGGCGCAAGTTACTGGTTTGTGGCAATGGCGGATCGGCCACCGACGCGCAGCACGTCGCAGTTGAGTTTATGCACCCAATCACTGTGGGACGGAAAGCCCTTCCGGCAATTTGCTTAACGAATGACATGGCAATGGTAACGGCGGTGGCGAATGATGTGGGCTTTGATGATGTTTTTACTCGCCAGATCATTGCGCTCGGTTCCCCAGGCGACGTGCTGTTAGGAATCTCGACCAGCGGCAACTCTGAGAATCTGATGCATGCCTTCACGACCGCGCGAAGGATGAAACTGGTTACCATCGGCTTCGCCGGAGATGACGGTGGCAAGATGGCGGCGATGTCCGGCGGACTACTGGACTACTGTTTGACTGTGCCAACTTCGAGTATTCACCGGATACAGGAGAGTCACGTCACGCTCTATCACATCATGTGGGACCTGGTGCACACGTTTTTGCAGAGCAAGTCGCTGGCGCAAGAAGAGTCTCAAGTCCCAAGTCCCAGGTCTCAAGACTCCATGACTTGAGACCTGGGACTTGGGACCTGGAACTTGAGACCACAACCGAGTTGAGAAATGAAATTCATTGACGAATACAGACAGGGTGACCTGGCCCTGAAGCTGGCTGATCAAATCGCGCGCCTGACCTCGCAGCCGCTGAAGTTGATGGAGGTGTGCGGCGGACACACGCATACGATCTTCAAGTATGGCATCGAAGATCTGCTGCCCCGAAACGTCGAGATGATTCATGGACCTGGCTGCCCGGTCTGCGTGATTCCTTTGGGACGGGTGGATGACGCCATTTCCATAGCTCAACAACCGGACGTGATTTTTACTACTTTCGGGGACGCCATGCGCGTGCCGGGTTCCAAAACCAGTTTGCTGGACGCCAAAGCTGGCGGGGCTGATGTGCGCATGGTTTATTCGCCGCTCGACGCGCTGAAGATTGCCAGGAAGAATCCGGAAAAGCAGGTGGTGTTTCTTGGTCTTGGCTTTGAAACCACGGCGCCTTCGAGCGCGATGACAATTTTACAGGCGGACAAAGAAAAGGTTGGGAATTTCAGTGTCTTCTGCAACCACATCACGATCATTCCTGCGTTGAAGGCCATGCTCGACTCGCCCGACTTAAAGCTTGATGGCTTCGTTGGCCCGGGGCATGTGAGCACGGTAATCGGCACGCGTTGCTATGATTTCGTGCCGCGCGACTATGGAAAACCAATCGTGGTCACCGGCTTTGAGCCTCTTGACATATTGCAGTCAGTTTTCATGATCGTGAAACAGATCGTGGAAGGCCGCGCTGAAGTGGAGAATCAATATGCGCGTGTGGTCAATCGAGAAGGGAACAAACGCGCACTCGAGGCCCTGTTTGAAGTCTTCGAGCCCCGTGAATATTTCGAGTGGCGCGGTTTAGGATCGATCGCACATAGCGGCATGCGAGTGCGCTCCAAATATGCTGCCTTCGATGCTGAGTTGAAATTTAGCGTTCCGGGATTGCGCATTGCTGATCCGAAGGCGTGCCAGTGTGGCGAAATTTTGAAGGGCGTGAAGAAGCCATGGGAGTGCAAGGTCTTTGGTACGGCCTGTACGCCGGAGACGCCGATCGGATCGTGCATGGTCTCGTCGGAAGGAGCCTGCGCCGCCTATTACAATTTTGGCCGGCTCTCGAAGATTGCCGAGCGCTCCAGCGCTGCACCCGCGGCTTGAAGGATGATCGAGGGAGGAGCATCCACAGATTACGCAGATTCCGCAGATTTGGATAAAAGCATCAGAAATGTTTCGTGTGGGTTGGCGGCCAGGATTAGAGCGTCGAAGGTTCATGAATCTGTGAAATCTGTGAAATCTGCGGATGAAAGATTTTTTAATGTCGAAAGTATTCAGTCCCACGCCACTTTTTGAAAGAGTCGAAAAGGCGCGGCGGCGCAAACATAAGTTCAGGGACACGCAGATTACACTCGCCCACGGCAGCGGCGGGCGGGCCATGCATGATTTGAT
>JBHEMV010000094.1:10067-10589 GCA_046262375.1 Pyrinomonadaceae bacterium | reverse complement strand
ACCATAGGCGACGAACGCAGCAAGGATTCCCACCACGAGCGGAATTAGCGCCGGCCCAACACCATCGCCCGCGATTGTGAGTACTGTCGCTCCAATCATAATGATAACCAGCCCGGCAGCGGCCAGCGGTGTCAGACCCGGCCGAATTCGCAGGAGTCCGGGGAGGATGAGGCCAAGCACTCCGAGCACTTCGCACACGCCGATGAACGCAGCAACAGGCCCGGTAGATGTATCTGGTTGGGCGATCCCATCGATTTTAGAACCTCGGGCGATATGACCAGCTTCATACCACCGGCGAACAGAAACAGGAGCGCTAGCGGTACCTGAATGATCCAGAGTATGTAGGTCATGAGTGGTTTTCGCCGTGGCGAATCATCGTGTTCGCGCGCGAGGCGGTTAGGATATCTTTTCCGACAGTCATCTTTTCGTCTCCTTATAATAAGCTCATAATGGACAACGGCCTCGTCCATCCTCTTAAAATTGCGGCTTGCCGCCGTCCTTGCGGAAAGCCTCCGGCTTTCC
>JBHEMV010000094.1:0-10057 GCA_046262375.1 Pyrinomonadaceae bacterium | reverse complement strand
CCCTACGCGAGGCGGACAAGTCCGCTTTCTAACGACGCTCCCGCGATCCTGACTCATTTCCTGCTTCTCCGCTAATTCGCAGGTCGGCAAGGGGGGCAAGGCGCCAGCCGCGCCCCCGCTCAAGTTTTGAATACCACATAGGATTAAAACAACAACTCTGGATGCCAATTATCCGAGAACCGTTTCTAACGGTTTCTCTTTGTTCCCCACCCAAACAAAACCGTTCAAACGGTTTCCTTTCCGAGTCCCAACTTCTTATCACCGGGCTAAAGCCGCGGTGTTAATGAGACCGCTCCGCGTGACGAGTAGTCTCCCTAAATCGAACGGGCGTAACGCGATTAATGAGTAGTAACTGTCACTACCCGCGCGCTGGCCGTCGTCGCTGCAGTAAGCCTGGTCTTCAATTATTGCCCCTCATACGCTTGCTTCAAAGTTTTTATGTCAATCTTATCCTCCGCAGGAAAATTATTTAACATGAGGAATGCTCCCAGACGCTAACAAAGGCACTCGGCCGAACGAAAGCAATCATTTTCCATTTAAGCCGGGGGGCGCGCTGCGCCTTGCCCGTTCCTGACCTGCGAATTAGCGTAGAACTCAGTCCAAGCCACTCAAAGAAACGCAGCACGTCAGTGATTGATTATTTGAATACAGTAAGAGATGTAGCCCGCTCTCTCAGTTTGTGGCACGGCTTATGCCCTTATGAGCAGAAATGCACTTCTTGTGTAACAAAAGAAGTCATCCTGAGTAGAGAAGTGTAGATAAAAAGGCACATTAAGCGTTTCCAATTCGTAGGCTAGACGAGCACCGACGCATGCAAACCCGCATTACTAGTCTTCTGGTTTTTATTACCTTTTGCGCAATAGTGTGGCTTGGTACGAGCACCGCCCAAGCCCAAAGCTCATCCACGGATTTTCACAAGATCCTTCAAGAAAAGGCGGCCTTTGATGAGACCGCTTTCGCTGCACTTAAGGACGGCCAGACCGTTGTAAGACTTTTGCCCGTCCAGGATAAGAGGGAAGTGGCTGTCTGTGGCCTGGTGGGCCTCGAAGTCCCGGCTGAACTGTTTCTCCAGTCCTTCAGAGACAGCATGACCCGGAAGAGCAACCCCGCTATTCTGGAGATCGGTAGTTTCAGCAGCACGCCAACGCTGGATGATTTCCAGACCCTAACTATTGAAAATCGTGATCTCGACGATTTGAAAGAGTGCGTCGTCGGAGATTGCCGGCTGAAGCTGTCGGCCGGGATGATACAGCGGTTTCAGAAAGAGGTTGATTGGCAAGCGCCAGACTACCGCATCCAGGCAACTCAGCTTATGAAGATAATGCTTTTGGAGTATGTGCGCGATTATGTAGCCCGAGGAGACGCGGCGCTCATTGAATACAATGACAAGCCGAAAGAAATTCGGCTTGCTGAGGAGCAGCACGCTCTGATGACTGCTTCAGGTTACGTCAACGGTTTTCTTAACAAGGTTCCGCACTACCGGAAGGGCCTTCCTACATCAGAGCTACGCATTGTGGAGAACGCGATTGTGTGGTCGAAGATCAAGTTTGGTCTAAAACCTGTCCTTGCGATCAACCACATCATCATTTACAAGCGTGAGCAGGAAACTGGCCCGCAAATTTTAATTGCGTCGAAGCAGATTTACGCTAACCACTACTTTAATTCTTCACTCGCGCTGACAGCGTTCGTAAATATTCCGGGTGCAAATCCCGGATCTTATCTATTCTACGAGAATCGCTCGCGGGCTGACGGACTCGAAGGCGCGTTCAGTAGCATAAAACGCAGCATTGTCGAGGACAAAGCCGTAGACGGTTTGACGGCTATTCTGGAAAGTTCAAAAATGAATCTCACTGCGCGCGCATTGAGTCCAGACGAGTCTGCATCGGCTCCCGTAAAGCGGAGTTGGAGGCGATGGAAGCTCGGAGGTGTTCACGTGTTCGCGTGGGTATTCTTAATCACAGCGTTCGTTGCACTGTTCACCCTGGGTAACTACGGGTGGAAAAGAGGCATCATCGGAGGAGCGCACAGCTGAGATTCGCGATCGGCCGATTTATCTATTTGACGATTCATGTACCTATAACCTGTCGAGCGGCCTAGGCGCCCAAGTGTTTCCTACCATTCCAACTCTCCTGTAGTATCGCAAGAATTTTCAATCCTTCGCCTGCAAATAGGACGAAACTGTCTCGCAGTCGAAGCATCAAGGAGTTCACTGAATGGTGATGTTCTCGCAGCTACGTCGCTTCGATCTCCAGGATGAGCAGGGGCGGCGTGCGAGACTGGTTGACCTGGGCGTTGCCTTACTCGATGCCGATTACCCTCCCGTCACACATCTCTTTTTCTTTAACGCAAAAAAACAAAGACGATCGATACCCTGGAGTCAGGTGCAGGCTCTTGATCTTGCGGCTCGGCGAATTTCAATAATTGATCTGCAGGCAAGTGAGAAGGCATCGACGTCCGGCGCACTAGAAAAGGAAGTGCTGCTCGGCGGCGACATACTCGACGCCCTGATACTCGATCTGCAAAACCGTCGCGCAACCCGAGCCAACGACCTTTGGCTGGAAGAGGAAAACGACCACCTGGTGCTGCGTGCTGCCGACATAAGCCTGAGGGCAATGCTGCGCCGGCTAAGTCGCGGCCGGTACGGACAGGTAGTCAAAAACGCACTCTATGATTGGAAGTATGTGGAATTTTTGCGTGGCGATCCAAATGCAGTTAGGAACGGCGAAGGTTACCACCTCCGCGTCGCTCGCCTGCCTCCGGGCGAGATCGCTCGATTGACGGATATGCTGCCTTATCTGCACGCATCGGAATTGATAACTCTGCTACCCGATGAAAAAGCTGTCCCCACTTTGGAAGCGCTGTCGCCAGAACGACAGTTGCAGGTCTTTGAGGAACTAGAAGAAGAGCAGGCAATAGCTCTGCTGACTAATATGGCTCCCGACATTGCTGCTGATCTGGTCGGCAGGTTGCAAACCAAAATCATGCGTCGCTACCTCAATAAGCTCCCAGAAGTTCAGAGTGAACGTATCATCGAGCTCTTACGCTATCCGGAAGATACTGTTGGCGGGATTATGACCAACGAGCTGGTTTGCGCGCGGGCGAGCCTGACAGTCGCCCAAGCTCGCGAGAAGCTACGTGAGCCTCTGAAGAAGCCGGATTTTGTGTTCATTATTTACATTGTAGACAACGAGAAATCACGCCGGCTGCGGGGTTTGATCTCTTTAAGAAATCTATTAACGGCGGACGATGACGTCCGTCTGGAAGAGATTATGGATCCTTACCTTACCACTCTGAATCCTTTTACCCCGGCCGATGACGCGGCCTACAGAGTTATCGACAGTCACGTGGCTGCACTGCCCGTCGTGGGCGATGAAGGACAACTTCTCGGCCTTGTTACAGTCGATACCGCCATTGCTCGGGTGGCTCCGTCTAACTGGCGCACGCAGGCACCAAGGATTTTCTCATGAAGAAAAAACTCACGGTGGAAGGGCTCGAGCCGGTCGAAGCGTTGGAGACGAAGGCGTTGCCCTTGCAGCCCAGCAGCATTCGCACCGGATTGCGTCTTAACATTCGCGGGCGCAGCGTTCGCGTAAGGGGTTTGCGCAGGAGTCCAACGGGCGTATTGCGTTGGCTGGCAATACTCGGGCCCGGTTTGATAGCTACGTCTGCCGGTAATGATGCAGGCGGCATAGCCACTTATAGCCAGGCGGGTGCGAAGTTTGGGTATCAACTGATCTGGGTGATGGTGATTCTCACCCTCTCATTCGCAGTTGTGCAAGAGATGTGCGCGCGCCTTGGGGCGGCGACCGGACGCGGCTTACTCGATTTAATCCGCGAGCGTTTTGGAATAACGTGGTCGCTTTTCGCAGTAGGCATTATTTTGATTGCCAATGGCGGGGTAACGGTGAGCGAGTTCGTCGGAATCGGCGCGGCAATGGAACTGATGGGAGTAAGTAAGTATATCGCTATACCTGCTGGAGCAGTATTGGTCTGGTATTTAGTCATCTTTGCAAGTTACACGAGGGTTGAAAAGATTTTGCTGCTGATGACTCTCGTCTTTTTTGCTTATCCTGTGGCGGCGTTTATGGCACGTCCTGATTGGGGCGAGGTGGCCCGGGGCGCGTTTATCCCGACGTTCCACAGCGACCCAGCCTATATTTTCCTGATCGTAGGTTTGTTGGGGACCACTATCACTCCTTACATACAAATCTTTCAACAAAGCTCCCTCGTCGAAAAGGGCGTCGCCCGCCGCCATTATGGGCCCGAGCGCATCGACGCTTATGTCGGAGCGCTCTTCTCCAACCTCATGTCAATCTCAATGATCATAGCTACGGCGGCGACGCTGTATGTTGTCGGTCAAAGGGACATTCAGACGGCGGCCGACGCGGCGCGCGCGCTTGAGCCGGTGGTTGGTAGTGCGGCAAAGCTGCTTTTCGGAGTGGGGCTTTTGGGCGCGACGCTCCTGGCGGGCGCCGTGTTGCCACTAGCCACGGCTTATGCAGTTAGCGAAGCTTTCGGAGTTCCCAAGGGGGTGAATCTCGATTTTCGTCGCGGTAAGGTTTTTTTCACTCTCTTTACCGCGTTGATTGTGGTCGGCACCGGGCTCGCTTTGATACCAGGTGTGCCCGTCATGCGGTTGCTCGTGGGCGTACAAGTTCTTAATGGGATTCTCTTGCCGATCATTCTGGTATTTATTCTTCTACTTATAAATGACAAACGGTTAACCGGTGATCTCAAGAACACACGCCGAAACAATGTGCTCGGCTTTGGCACGCTGATTCTGATCACTACGGCAGTGGTGATAATGCTTGGCAGCCAACTGCTGGGCTTTTTAGGTATCCACCTTTTCGAACGTGGCAGCTGATGCCGCCATGCTCCTAAACTTTTCTTGAAGTCATAAGCGAAGCCGACAAGGATACGGCGCCCGGACCTACGGGAAAGCGGCCACCAGGTACCAAGATGAAAGCCAGCCTCATTCTTAGCGCACTCTTGATTGCTGTCTCATGTCTTGCAGAGACAGCGCACGGCAGCCCGAAATATGGTGGCACGGTCGTCGTTGCGGTCTCCACCGATCCGGCAGGCTTAAATCCCGCCATCACAACGCAAGGCGGTGTGCACTTGATCTGCGGGTCGATCTTTAGTGGATTGGTGGCCCACGACTTCAACTTGAATCCCGTGCCCGATCTGGCCGAGCGCTGGGACGTTTCGCCCGATGGCAGAACCTATAGCTTCTACCTCGCACCCGAAGCGGTTTTTCATGACGGGGTGCCCGTCACCTCCTCAGACATTAGATTTACCTTTGAGCAACTCCTGATGAAGTATCACTCGCGGACGCGCACTTCAGTCGGTGATAACCTCGATCGCATATCGACGCCTGATGCGCACACGGTGGTGTTCGAGTTCAGAAGGCCATATGCCGCATTCCTTCAACTTATTGATGTCACTAACGCTCCCGTGATGCCGAGACACATCTTCGAAGGTACTGACCCACTCACAAATCTGCACAATACAAGTCCCGTCGGTAGCGGGCCTTTCAAGTTTCAGGAGTGGGGCCAGGGCGACCACATCACTTTGGTGCGGAATGAGAGATATTACAAAAAGGGCAAGCCCTATCTCGATCGGGTTGTGTATAGAGTCATGCCGAGCGGCCCGACAGCGGCGATTGCATTCGAGAAGGGAGAAGTAGACTACCTCCTCAATGTCTCGCCGCTCGATGGAGTGCGGTTCAAGAGGATGGCCGGTGTTGTCCTTACCGATAAAGGCCGCGAAGGTTATGCCACCGTAGAGACGTTAATACCAAACCTCACACGCGCGCCGCTTTCCGACCTCCGGGTGAGACGGGCCATTGCGCACGCGATTGATAAGGACTTTTTAGTAGAGAAGCTTCAATTCGGTATGGGAGTTGTGGCAACAGGACCAATCTCATATCTGCTGGGATGGGCATACAACCCGAACGTGGTTAAGTACGAAAGGGATGTGGCGCTCGCGAACCGTTTGCTTGATGAAGCCGGACACAAGCGCGATGCGGCCGGAGTGCGCTTCAGCCTGAAGTTCGTTCACGCAGCCAGTTATTCGAAAGTAGCTGAATCGCTCCGCGATCAATTGCGCGAGGCAGGTATAAACGTGGAACTACAACTGTTGGAATTCAGCGCTGCGGTTGATGCTGTCTATATTAAAAAGGACTTCGATCTAGCGTTCGCGTCTTTCGAGAATGGTCCTGATCCTGACGTAGGCGTTAAGCGGACTGTCGTTTCATCGAATATCGGACCCATTCCATTCTCCAACGGCGCGGGTTATCGCGATCCACGCGTTGACGAGCTTTTCACGCTTGCAGCATCTGAACTGGATAAACAAAAGCGCGCCTCTTACTATTTTGAGGCGCAGGAGATTCTCACTAAAGACTTACCTTACTTTTGGCTCTACGAGCCCCAATCAGTATCCGCATATAGAGACAGACTAAAGGGGATGTACGAGTGGAGCGCAAAGTCGAACGTCTACTTTGCGCAAGACGCCTGGTGGGCCGAGGGTGATCGAACAGGAAAAGCTGCGCCTCCTCGCCGGCGCCTACTTTCCACTGTCCTGACTCTCCTCACGATCGTTTTCCTTACCGCCGCTGCAGTTTTTTGGTTTAGAAAAAAACGAAGTAGCTAATCTCAGGCAGGTTTATTTAGATACTCAATCCGCGACCTGGGATCGAGTGCGCGGTTAAGGGCGTCGCCGAGTATATTCAAAGCAAAGACCAGCAGGGAGACCGCTAGCATTGGAAACACGACCATCCACCACGCGTCACGGATGAAATGCTGACCGTTGTGAAGCATATAACCCCAACTGATGTGGCTTCTGTCGCCGAGCCCAATGAAGTCCAGCCCTGCTTCGATAAGTATTACTCCGCCGATCATAAGAATTACTTGTGTAATGATGAGCGGCAGGGCGTTAGGCAGTATCTGTCGCAAGAGAATTCTGATTGGCGTCGCTCCCATGGCTCGCGCGGCTTCCACAAAACTTCTCTCCTTCAGTGACATCACTTCAGCCCTGACGAGCCTCGCTGTGAAGGGCCAATAAGTGATGGAGAGAATTATGATCACCGTGAAATGCGACGCACCGAAGATCGCCGCCATCACCAGAGCCATAAAAAACCTGGGTGGGATGAGGAAAAGCTCCGTGAGCCTCATCAGCAGGTCATCCACAAAGCCGCCCGCGTAACCTGCTACCAGTCCGATCGAAACTCCACAGAGCCCGCTTAACAGAGCCACTGTAAGGCCGGTGGTGATCGAGATCCGGGCGCCGTGCACGACTCCGCTGAATACATCTCTTCCGAGATCGTCAGTGCCGAAGAAGAACTCCTGCGAGGGTGGATTGAGCGTCTGGCCGGAAGTCTTCAGTGGATCGCGCGGCGCAACCCACTGCGCAAAACACGCCGCCAAGCCAAAAAGCATCAGTAAGAGAAGAGCGAAAATTGATGTCTTACTGCTCTTTATGCTGCGCCAGAAATCCCATTCTCTGATCAGGCGCGCTTTTGTCTTCTCTGGATTCATCATTCGTGTCATGCATACTTAATCCGCGGGTCGAGCAGGCGGTAGACAATGTCAGTGAAAAGGTGCGCCACTGCCACACTAATCGAGATGATTAGGAATACTCCCATTAGTACGGGGTAATCTCTCATGGCAATTGAGGCGATCACCAATCTGCCCAGGCCCGGCCATGCAAACACTGTCTCCACCAGCACCGCCCCGCTCAACAGCGTCCCAAAGTCGTTTCCAAGGGCAGTCACAAGGGGAATCATTGCGTTGCGGAGCGCATGCCCATATATGACTTGTGTCTCTTTTAAGCCCTTAGCGCGCGCTGTGGTGATGAAGTTCTCTCGCAGCACGGTCAACATTTGCGTCCGGGTCAAGCGCATGATCTGGGCAAACTGCACAATTGCGAGCGTAACGGCCGGCAAGGCGAGATGGCGGAGCACGTCCAGCAGATAGGTTAACCCAGTCATTTCCTGATTTGCGGAAGACATATTCTGGGCGGGGAAAAGACCCAGGTGGAGTGCAAAGACAATGAGTAATAGAAGGCCAATCGAGAAGGAGGGAATCGAGTGACCTAAGAGCGCCACCGTGTTAATCGCTCGATCGGTAAATGAATTTTCCCGGCGTGCGGCTTCCACTCCCAACACCACGCCAGCGGTGGTTGATAATAAAATCGCGCTCAGCATGAGCAGGAGCGTCGCGGGTATCCGCTCTAAGATGACTCTGAAAACGGGTTGCTGGTAGCCGAGCGAATATCCTAAATCTCCATGGAGAACGCTCGATAGATAAATCCAGAGTTGCCTGGTCAGCGGTTGATCCAAGCCGAATTTCGCACGAATAAACTCATAGTACTTCTCGTCACCGGTCTGCCCTGCGAGCATATGAACCGGGTCACCCGGAGCGGTATGAATCAAAAGAAAATTGACGACAATTAAAACGAGGATCAGGAGAAGCGATTGAATTGCACGCCTGATGAGAAACCGGCCCGAGTTACGCGAGAGTATGGATGTCACAGTTGAACGTCTAACCTCCTCCGACTAGCGCGATCCAAAACTTATCGATGAAATCCAGCCGCGCTTACGCTTCGGAATAACCAGGTGAGAGGTAACCCTGTTCGTTCTTGACCAAAGATCGCAACAAGGTGCTTGACCCATTCGAAGGCCTCGGCAAAACGATGAGACAACATGCCACGCACTATACCAAAGGGCGGGCAACCTCGGGCAGGAATCAGTGATTGTCAGCCCGCGGAGGTTCTGGAAACGTCGTTATAAAGTGTGATAGTTTCATTCAGTGACTTACAATGCTCAGTAGCTAGGATCAAGCGAACTCGACGACGAGTGATGGAGGAGATGGCTAGATGAAAAAGAAATATTTAAACCCGACAATCCTGGGACTCACTCTACTGGCGATCATGGTTTTTGCTGCATACCCGGATCTGCGCGCGAAAGATAATTCTCCCAGCAAAGATTTTTCGCAGAAGGTGAATGCCAAAGGCTATTCGACTGACATAAAACAGTTGCGTTATAGATTCAACCGAGATAAGGGCAAAGTGAGGCTGCTGATGCTGCTTTCACCCACTTGACCGGGGTGTCTTCGGGGGGCCTCCGAAGTCCAGAGTAAGGTACTTGAAAAGATTAAAGGTCCAGGCCTGCGCATTTATGCAGTCTATCTCCCCATCCTCGGCGGGGATCAGGAGAATAGCGTCCCGTCGGCGATCAAGCGAATTCCCGATCGTCGCGTGAGTTACTTCTGGGATGAAAAAGGCGATATGGGGCAAAGCTATTCGCGCGTACTGCAATTGCCAGCAGGGCGGACGGCGTGGGATGTCTACCTGGTTTTTGACCGCAAGGTGGAGTGGAAGAATGAGTTGCCTGTGCCAAATTCCTGGATGCACCAACTCAACGATGTATCGCCTGAGCGTCGGCTGGACGGCTCCAGGTTGGCTGGCGAAATCAAAGAGCTGCTTCGGACTAAGAAGTGACCAGGGACTCCCGGGGGAATGCGGATTCATCTAATGAGGATTCATAAGGGCAAAGGAGGGAGGATTGTGAATGGTTGCAAATACCTTGGCTATGTTATCTATATTGCTCGCGTTTGCTGCGTGCAACTCGCTTCAGCCAGACACAGAGAATCAGAAACTGCAAAAGGCTCGCATTCACATTGACGGTTTCAGGAAGAGCAAGAGTGGCGCCGTTTGAATGGCTTGACCGGAGACGGTCAAACAAGCTCTGGAGGAGCTTAACGCTGTTCGCAAAATCGAAATGCTGTTGGATCGCGACGAGTTTGTTGTTACTTACGATCCGGCTGGAGTAAATGAAGCAACTTTAATAGCCACCATCAGGGGAGTTGGCTACACGGCGCAAAGCGGACGCTAACTATCGAGCTTGTTCGATCTGGCTCGAGAAATCTGCAATGAGGGATTCGATTTTTTCAATAGCTACTCGCACCGCCCGCTGTACGGGAGGACTTAAGTCAGCCCCCAGTTCGTCGTAACCTTCAGGCTCGCATCCGATCAGAAAAACCCTGGCAGGAAGGACGTT
>JBHEMV010000093.1:0-10884 GCA_046262375.1 Pyrinomonadaceae bacterium | reverse complement strand
CCTTTGGCGCGCGCCACCGGAATCGGATCCACCGCCGCCTGTGCAGACCACTCAAACAGCGTGTGCCGCCGGCACAGCTCAACAATCTCCTCACCCGTCATCGCCTTTCTGGCCATCCCGTCACCGGTCATCCCATCACGCGTCATAGTTTCGGACTCTCTCGCCGTAGTTTCTGACTTGCTCTTCTCGGACTTACTCGTCATGTGATCCGACACCTTTCTAATTTCCCACTTCTGATCTCTGACCCCTGACCTCTGACCTCTAGGCCCCGGATGCTATCCAAATGCATAACGATCAGCAACTCTTTGCAGTGCGCTGACTTGTCAGCGCTTTAGTGGCCCGCGACTTGTCGCGGCCTCTCTCGGTGTCTGATTCGTGAGGAATCGCGGCGTCAAGCCGCCGCGCATCGTTTAGAAAGCGGACTTGTCCGCCTCGCGCGCGGGGCACAACTGCCCTATCTAAACGGCGCGCTTCATAGGGTAAATAAAGGAGACTCGCGATATGAAAACGTCGAATATCAAGACCGTTATGAGCGTTGCAACAATCGTCTTGTTTATGTCTATAGAGGCAGCTGCGCAGGCGGTGGGTAACTGGCCGCAGTGGCGCGGCCCCAATCGCGACGGCAAGGTGACCGATGTCTCAGTGCCCAAAACCTGGCATAAGACATTGAAAGAAGAATGGAGAGTCCCATTCAGATTTGTGTGATCTGCGTTATCCGCGGCAAATGACTTTTTCGGTTACTTCCGCGCGGCAATATTGTATGCAGCCATCTGGTTGGCGTTGCGCACCAGCAGGTGGCCACCTGCGATTGCCGGATAATTCCAGGTTTTGCCTTCAATAGCAGAAAAGCGTGCCACCTCCGAGTACTGTGCTGGCGTTGCTTTAACAAGTGCCAGCTCACCCGAATCACTCGATATAATCAAGTGACCGCTCGCCAGCAGCACCTGCCCATAACCGTAGCGCCCGCCCTTCCACTTTCGTGCGCCGGTTTTGACATCGAGGCAAGTCAAAATTCCTTCATCCAACCCGTAGACGTAGCCTTCGTGAAGAACTGAACTATTAAATTTGTTCTTCATGTTGATGTTTTCCCATACGTTCCTGGCAGAGAAATTCTTTCCACTACCAGTCACTTCAACCAGCGCCGCGCCTTTGCCATAACCTGCCGAGATGAAGAACCGATTGTTATCTACCACGATCGGCTGCGAGACGTTGATGCCCATGTCCGTGTCCCAGGTATTACTCCAGAGTAATGAGCCGTCTTCGGGAACGAGCCCCATTACTCGCGACGCGCTCACCACGAGGATCTGCCGGCGGCCCGCGAGGGTCACGAGCATTGGCGAAACATAAGCGGCCGTGTCGTCTTGTGATTTCCAAACCGGTGCCCCGGTCATCTTGTTGTACGCCACGACTGATCTGTTGCCCGACCCACCCGGAAGCACAATCACTTTGTCATCAACAATGAGCGGCGAGGCAGACATGGCCCACGATAGATTTGAAGCACCGTTGTCGCTCAGAATGTTCTTTCCCCAAACGACGCCGCCAGTCTTCGCATCAAGGCAGCGCAGCTCACCCGTGGCTCCCAGTGCATAAATCCGGCCGTCCTCCCAGGTAGGAGTCGCTCGTGGTCCATCGCCAGTTGAATCAGTATATTCGGCGTTCCAGGCCTGCTTCCAAATCTCGCGACCGTTGGAGACATCGTAAGCAGCGACCACTTCCTGTCTTCGTCTTTGTTCGATGGTGTAAGCCCGGCCATCCGCTACTACGAACGACGCATAGCCGACGCCGATGGGCTGTTTCCAAACTGGAGATAAACCACCAGCCGGCCACTGGGTCAAAACGGCCATCTCGTCGTAACGACCGTCACGGTTGGGACCGCGAAAGTTTGTCCAGTAGTTTTTTGAAGCGTGGGCGGAGGCAGTTTGGTCGGAAGTTGTCGTGCCGGGTGCGGGAGGCTGTCCGGCGGGCGGCAGTTGCGCCGGGTTGGCAGGAACTACGGCTGGCTGAACCCCGGGTTGTGCTGCTTCGTTCCCCATCGCGCTCTGCTGCTGCGCTCGATGTCGCTCAACCGCCGCATAGTGGTCCTCGTTGAGGCTGTAATTACGCCAGACGCTGTAGAAGTAAATGTAGCCCACACCAAGGAGCGCCATGCACAACGTACCGAGAATTTTCATTTTCGTGGCAGAGTCCCGACGCATCCAGAGCAGGACGATTCCGAGGGGCGGCAAAAGCACAGACGCCGCAATCAAAGCAGTCAACGAGCGATGCCATGGCATTGATTCCTGCGAGGCAAACATATTCAGATCTCCTGGGATGCCGTCATTTCGAGGGAAACTATCCGCAGATTACGCAGATTACACAGATTAAGTTAAGAGACACTAAGCCTTATTTCTGACCACATACATGCCCGCCCCCTCGTGCTGGGTCAGTTAATCTGTGTAATCTGCGTAACTGCGGACAATCTAAGGCCTCCCTGGTCTAGCTAACTATAAAACGTCGGCTAACCAGGATTGTTAACAATTAGACGCCGCAAATCTGCAAATTGTTCCTTTCCGCGTAGCTTCTAGTGTCTCTCCTGAAACGCCCTGCCCATCCGGACCGCGCCACTGAGGCCAATTAGACGAAGGCGTGGAGCCGGCAGTTGAGTTGAGAAGCGCAACTGTTAGTAAAAAACATATGACGAAAGCGGTGCTGATTCGGCTGAAATATTTCATATCGAAGTGATCCTTTAATTCGTTGACTAGGGACAGCTTGTTTGAACTTCGATGTTGGTCTTCCTATAACGCAAACTGTTAGTTTGCGAAGGTGGTGGCAACTCATCAGCCATCCGCAAACTAACGGTTTGCGTTTCTTCTGCGTGGAGTGCTTGCCGCTGTACTTTGCGGAGGGCCTATGGCTTTTCGTCCACCACTCACTATTTCTTTGGGGGCCGCCTGCGGACGTCGGCACAGCCGCAGAAAGAGTTTGACAAGTACGGACTGTTCCGCAATGCCGGCGGCGCAGCCGCCGGTCCGTTCCGCTCTAGAAAGGCAACGGATGCTTACTTCTTCGCAGTCTTCGTAGGTGCGGAAGTCTCTCCAAAAGCAAACAAGTGATGAACGCCTCGAACGATCAGTAGTCCACGATTTATCGCAGGCGTTGCCATCATTACTTCACCGACCGGATTTGTCGCCAGCAACTCATACTTTGGTCCGGCCTTCACGACGAACACGTCGCCGTCCTCGCTCGACAGATAAATCTTATTGTCCGAAGCAACCGGTGACGCGGTAAAAGCTCCACCCTTGCCACCTAAACGCTCCTGATAGATCCGCTCGCCGGTCTTCGCGTTGTAGGCCGTGAATACACCCTGGTTCGAACAGGTGTAAAGGTAATCGCCATAGACTACCGGCGTCGGCATATAAGGACCGCCGCGCTGCTTGCTCCAGGCGATGAACTCGTTTGACTCCTTGCCGTCCTTAAGCGAGATGTCGCCACTCGCACCGGGCCTAATCGCATAGATGGGCTGGATCGGAGCATAACCGCTGGTGACGAAAATTAGATTATGTGCGACGAAAGGCGTGGGTGTGGTTATCTCGGAATTGGGTGTGAGCTTCCATAACTCCTTGCCGGTAAGTGGATCGTAACCGCGTATGGCTTTAGACCCGTTAGTGATTAATTCAGCTCGCGTCTTTCCTTCGTAAGCGGTTGGCGTTCCCCACGACGAAATTTCGTCGCGCATAGTTTTCCAAATCTGCTTGCCCGTCTTCAGATCGTAGGCTGCGATGAAGGAATTTTTCTGAACGTCAGCCTGAACTATGACGACGTTCTTGTAGATAATCGGCGAACTGCCGTGCTCCCACTGATAGTCTGGGTCGTAGAACCAGCCGGAGTCGAGCACCCCCAGGTCCTGCTTCCAACGGAGCTTGCCCTTGAGGTCGAAACAGTAAAGACCTTCGGAACCAAAAAGAGCTACCAGGTATTTACCGTCGGTCGCCGGAGTTGAGTCTGCATGGGTAGACTTTGGATGGCGCTTGACCTTGGGTAGGCCCTCAGCGGCAGTGCGTTCCCAAAGAATTTTGCCTGTCCGTGAATCAAGGGCGTAAATTTTCCAGGTATGCTTTGGGTCATCCTTCACCGGGGCCACGTCGCCATACAGCCCGAAGCGCGTTTCCGGTTTTAGATTGGTGCTGATTGCGGTGGTGATAAAGATTTTGTTGCCCCACGCTACCGGACTAGAATGACCGAGGCCAGGTATCGCGGTTTTCCAACGCATGTTTGCCGCTTTTTGGGCGTCCCAGTTGACAGGCGCTACCCCCGTCTCCGCCACTCCCGATGCGCCGGGCCCACGAAACTGTGGCCAGTTTTGGGCACTCATGCTTGATGAAAAAACGCACAACAGAAAGAGAGAAAGAGTGAGTCGTTTCATTTAAGAACCCCGATTCGTCCCTGGTGAGTTGTACGTAGTTTAGTAAGAGCGTATCTCCTACGGACCACTGACTACGAACAACTGACTACTACGGTTGTTTAGTCTCTTGCATGCGATTAAGGAGCGTTGTAGTAGTGCCCTGCTTGAGTTCAAAGCCGGTTACCTTGCCGTTCTCCAGCTTGAAAGTAGCGCTGACGCCATCGAATGCCGTCGGTTTAAACGTGGTATGGTCGACAGCCATAAGCGCCCGCGGTTGCCCGCCAAACATTGCGAAGAGCTTGCCCTCTTTAAAGATGATCTCAATTTCTGGACCCTGATCACTTTTGTATTTACCGACGTAGGACTGCAGCGTAGCGACGTCAACTTCCGGCGGTGGCACTGCGCCGGCTTTTTTTAGCAGGCCCGCTATTTCATCATTCCTGGTATCACCTGTTGTCGCCGCGACCAGCGCGGAGGTCAGTGCGCTGGGCGTAGCGCCACTTTTAGCCAAAGCGATCCGTACGAGTCCAACTTTATTTTCCCGTGCACCTGTAAGCAAAACCTGATCAACGCTCTGCGGGCTCTTCTCCATTAGCGCTCGCACAATCTCATCATGATTATGGTTTAGTGCCCACGACATTGCCGTGGCGCCGTAAAAAGTATCCTTGACCTCGACGTCCGCCCCTCGCGCGAGCAGAACCTTAACGACTTCGGTATTGCCTCTTTCCGCGGCTTTGAAGAGCGCCGTCGTGCCGTAGCGGAATCTTGCGTTCACATCAGCGCCCTTATCGAGCAGGGCCGCCACCGCCGCGGCGTCGCCCTTGCGCGCAGCCTCCCATAGTTGGTCATTAAGTTCCCGCTTCGGATTCTGGGCGATCGCCGGAGATTGGAAAACAAACACCGCAAGTAGAAAAATGATAATTTTTACTGGCTTCATCACCATCTCATCCAGGGTTTTTGCCGTTCAAGATAAACTGTTAATGAAAGATCACGAGCGCACAAGAAAAACTGAGAAAACTGAATCACTACAACGCGAGGTTACGTATTCTACATCTCTAAGGTTGCAGACGCGCATCGATTTGTCTAGTAACCGTCTTTCGTTCTAACCTCTTCGCAAAGATGTATGATGGGAAATCCAAAATGACTAAACTTTTTTCCATTTTTTTGGAATTGACCCTATCGCTCGCGCTGCTGGCGACTTCAATCCCGAGTGCTATGGCAGGTGACTGGGCCGAATGGCGCGGCCCCGCCCGCGATGGCGTCTCGCTGGAAAAACGATTGCCCACGAAATGGTCCCCGGCCGGACAGAATCTGGCATGGAAAGTTCCCTACGGCGGACGGTCAGCCCCCATCGTTATGGGTAACCATGTCTACCTGCAAAATACCGCGGGCAAAGGTGAGATGGAGCAGGAGCGCGTGATGTGCTTCAACGCCGACAACGGAAAACTCCTTTGGGAGCATCGCTTTAATGTTTACTTAAGTGACGTACCTCCGCATCGAGTCGGATGGGCATCTCCCGTGGGTGATCCTGCGACAGGAAATCTTTATGTCTTCGGCGTTGGGGGAAATCTGCTGGGGCTGTCACGCGACGGCAAAGTTTTGTGGGAGCGTTCACTCGGCGAAGATTTCGGTCTGTTGACGACGCATGGCGGCCGGACCGTATCCCCAATAATCGACGGCGATTTGGTTATTGTCAGCGGCGTAACGTTCAGTTGGGGTCAGCACCGCAGTGGCGCCCATCGTTTCATGGCTTTCGATAAGAAAACCGGCGAGACGGTTTGGGTAAGCGCTCCCGGTGGCCGGCCTTATGACACTACCTATGCGCCGCCGATCATCTCAACCGTCGGTGACACGCGACTGCTGATTCAGGGCGCCAGCGATGGGGTGGTGCACGCGATCAAGCCACAGACGGGTGAGCCCGTTTGGAAATACGAAATCAGTAAACGGGGTTTGAATACCGGCGTGGTAGTACACGGCACTACGGCCATCCTGACGCATAGCGAAGAGAACCTCGACTCAAACGAGATGGGCAAGATAGTCGCAGTGGATGCCAACTCCAAAGGCGAGATCAAGAAAGAACAAACCAAGTGGAGCGTTTACGGTTGGCAGGGTGGCTTCTCTTCTCCGGTGCTTGATGGCGATCGTCTTTACCAGGTAGACAATGGCGCAAACCTCGCCGCGTTTGATGTGAACAATGGGAAACAGCTCTGGTTGCAAAACCTGGGAACCATTCAGAAAGCCTCGCCGGTGCTGGCCGATGGCAAGCTCTATGTCGGCACCGAGAACGGAAAGTTCTTTGTCCTCCAGCCCTCGGCCACGGGCGTGAAGATTCTCGATGAAGATCAGTTGGGAACTGAACAACTGCCGGAAGCAATCATTGCGTCTGTAGCCGTATCAGACGGCCGGGTTTACCTGGTAAGCGACTCAAATCTCTATGCCATTGGCAAGAAATCACAGGCGCCAGGAGCCACAATGACTGCGAGTTTAACACCGGCGACAGGAAGTGAGATCACGCATGTCCAGGTGGTCCCAACCGAACTGATGCTAAGGCCCGGGGCGACGGTCAGGTTTCGCGTAAGACTGTTCGACAGGCGCGGACTTTTGATTCGCGAAGAGCCAGCCGCCGCCGCGTCCTGGACTGTAGAAAACCTTAAAGGATCAGTTGTGGACGGTCAGCTATCTGTAGCTCCTGATTCAATCGCCCAGGCCGGAGCGGTTAAAGCGACGGTGGGGGGCGTTTCAGGAACTGCGAGCGTACGCGTCTTCTCACCGCTAGCCTGGAGTGAGACCTTCGACGCGATAGCGCCGAATACGCTACCACCGACGTGGGTTAACACGACGTTGAAGTTCACGGTCCGCGAAGTTAATGGAAACAAGGTGCTGGTCAAGACTACCGAAGGTTCTTCGCTCTTGAGCCGCGCACGCGCTTACATGGGGCCTTCCGATCTTGCTAACTACACCGTCGAAGCGGATGTCAACGCGACGCAAAAGCGACGGCAACAAGGCGACGCTGGTGTGATTGCGCAACGCTACGTCCTGGCTCTTTACGGCAACAGTCAAATGTTGCATCTCGAACCGTGGCAGCCGGAGACTGCACGCACCGTAAAAATTCCTTTCGCCTGGAAGCCGGATAGTTGGTACCGAATGAAGCTGCAGGTCGAGAATCTTCCGGACGGCAAAGTGAGGGCGCGGGGCAAAGTGTGGCTCGCAAGTGAAACCGAACCTGCGGAGTGGATGATTGAACGTCTCGACCCCATTCCTAATCGCCAGGGAGCTCCCGGGATCTTTGGCAACGCGCTAGCGGAAATTTATTTCGACAACCTGAAGGTGTACGGGAATAAGTGAGCAGTGGGCAGTGGGCAGTGGGCAGCGCACAACGAGTTCAAGCTTTAGCTTGCCTCACGAAGAGTAACCGAGAGTTTTAGTCTAAACGAAAAGAAACATTCGCAACGGAGTTTAGGGTGAACATGAGAACACGCAGAGGACTATTCAACACCGCATTTTTAAAGCGAACCTTGATTGTGATGGTATTCGCCATTATACCCGGCGGCTTACTGCTCACTGCTCACTGCTCACTGCCCACTGTTTCTGCTTCCGATCCCGGCGGCGGCGACTGGCCCATGTGGGGTGGTACGCCGGATCGCAACATGATCTCGAACATGAAGGGGCTGCCCATCACCTGGGACGTGAAGTCTAAGAAAAACGTCAAGTGGGTAGCGCAGTTAGGTTCGCAAACTTACGGCAACGCCGTGGTGTCGGGCGGCATGGTTTTCCTGGGAACCAACAACGAAGGATTGCGTGATCCGAAGATTACTGGCGACAAGGGTGTGGTGATGGCTTTTCGCGAATCTGACGGGCAGTTTATGTGGCAGATGGTCCACGACAAGCTGGCTGCCGGACGAGTGAACGATTGGCCCTATCAGGGTGTGGCCTCTTCGCCACTTGTCGAAGGCGACCGCCTCTACTATGTCTCAAATCGAGCTGAGTTGATGTGTCTCGACACGCAAGGCTTCCGCGACAAGGAGAACGACGGCCCGGTCACCGACGAGAAGTTAACGGGGGAGTTTAACGGCGACGTTGTCTGGCGCTTCGACATGATCGAGGAAGTCGGCTCGCTGCCGCACAACCTGGCAAACTCGTCTCCAGTGTCCCACGGCGATCTTATTTTTATCAGCACCTCAAACGGCCAGGACGAAAGCCACGTCAACGTCCCTTCGCCGAAAGCCCCGGCGATCATTGCGATCAACAAGAAGACCGGAAAACTGGTCTGGGAAGACAATTCCGTCTTCGATAAGATCCTGCACGGTCAGTGGTGTTCGCCGACAGTGGGAACTATCGGCGGCGTGGTGCAAGTTATCCATGGCCAGGGAGACGGTTGGATTCGCGGCTATGAAGCGCTTACAGGCAAGAAACTATGGGAGTTTGATTGCAACCCCAAGGATTCAGTTTGGCCCAAAACTCGTAATGAGTTAATCAGCACTCCCGTGGTCTATGAAGACAAGGTCTACATCGCCAACGGTCAGGACCCGGAACATGGGGAGGGCGTCGGACACATGTACTGCATCGACGCCACCAAGCGTGGCGACATCACTAAGACCGGCCTGCTGTGGCACTTCGACAAGATCCGGCGTTCTATTTCTACCCCCGCGATCAAGAACGGCATCGTTTACCAGGCCGACTTCAGTGGCTTTCTACATGCCCTCGATGCCAAAACCGGTCAGCTCCATTGGACGCATGATCTATTCGCCGCGGTCTGGGGATCGCCGCTACTTGTTGACGGCAAAATCTACTTGGGAGACGAGGATGGCGATGTAGTGATCATGCAGGAAGGCAAAACAAAAAAAGTAATCGCTGAGGTCAATATGGGCAGTTCGGTGTATTCGACGGCCGTCCCGGCAAACGGTGTGCTCTACATCTCGAACCGCAATCAGCTTTACGCTCTGGCAGAGACACCCCAGGCTCCTCCAAGCGCGTCACCGAAGTGACGTCGCAAAAACATAGCCAAGGCTCTCGGGTAAATCATCGAGTTTCTTTTTGGAGTGCGGCGCCTTGTCGCCGCTTTTGGTTGGAAGCCATTCAACGTTGGAAAGCTGCGACAAGGCGCAGCACTCCAAAGAGGCGCGCGCGGAAAACTATATCTATGCAATAGGCGAGCGTGCAGCACTACAGCAGAAGAGTCAGAACCGCAGCCGGTAGAGGAAGTGTGCGAAAACTCAGCGATCACAAGGACGGCTCAAGCGTTGCTAATTTGCAGGTAAGGAAGGCGGGCTTGCCCCCGTTCTTTCTTTGGTCACTTTGTATAGCTGTCTGAAAATGGATACCTTCGAGTGCCAACCTCGTACGCGCGTTATCTTTGGAGCTGGCGTTATTGAACGGCTCGGTGAGGTAGCACGCGACCTCGGCTTCAGGCGCACTCTGCTGGTAGCAGATCGCGGCCTCGTTGCCGCCGGTCACGTCGACGAAGCCCTGGCTCCGTTACGCCGGGCATCAATCGAAGTTTTCGGATTTCACGATTTCGAAGTGAATCCGGACGGTAAGATGGTCCAGGCCGGGAGAGCTTTTGCTGCACCGCTGCTGATTGATTCCATTATTGGACTGGGCGGCGGAAGTTCCCTTGACTGCGCCAAAGGAATCAACTTTCTCCTGACTAACGGCGGTGAAATGAAGGATTACGCCGGCTACGGCACGACGACCGAAAGGCTACTGCCAATGATCGGCGTTCCAACAACTGCCGGGACTGGAAGCGAAGCCCAAAGTTACGCGCTAATCTCTGATGCAGAGTCTCATACGAAGATGGCCTGCGGCGCTCCTAATGCGGTGTTTCGCATTGCTCTACTCGATCCTGTGCTTACTGTTTCTCAACCGCGGAGCGTTACGGCCACGGCGGGTTACGATGCTATAGCTCACGCAGTTGAAACCTACGTTACGAAGAAGAGAAACGCGCTGTCGGAAGTTTTCTCTCGCGAAGCGTGGCGACTACTTGAGGCCAACTACGAACTCGTGCTCGCGGAACCCCAGAATCTGGAAGCTCGGGGAGCAATGCAACTCGGAGCTTATTTCGCCGGAGTTGCAATTGAAAACTCCATGCTCGGCGCCACGCACGCGTGCGCAAACCCGTTAACGGCACACTACGGTACTGCTCACGGGGCGGCCATCGCCATGTTGCTTCCGTCGGTCGTGCGCTGGAATGGGCCAATTGCCGTTGAGCGGTACCGCGACCTTCTTAACCTTTCGACTGCTAATCCGAGTTCTCCGAGTGACCAACCATTTGAGAGTCTCGCGCGCAGGTTAGAAGAGCTTGCCACCGCCGGCGGTTTGGGCAGCACGTTGCATGAAAGCGGCGTCGCTTCGATCGATCTCCAAGCGCTTGCGGCGGAGGCTGCCGAACAATGGACCGGCAGTTTCAATCCACGGCCGTTTGATATCAAAGGTGCGATGGAGGTTTACAAGTGGGCGTTCTGAAAGGCAGAAGGCAGTAGGCGGTAGGCAGTAAGCAGAAGGCA
>JBHEMV010000092.1:491-11056 GCA_046262375.1 Pyrinomonadaceae bacterium | reverse complement strand
TATGAAGCCGGTGAGAAACGTTACCCGGTGCTTTATCTTCACGACGGTCAGAATCTATTTGACGGGGCGACTTCATTTATTCCCGGGCAGGAATGGCGTATCGATGAAACTGCGCAGTCGCTGATCGCCGCTGGAAAAATTGAGCCAATAATCATCGTCGGCATCAATAACACGGGTAAGGACCGTGTTAATGAATACACTCCAATGGAGGACGCCAAATTCAAGATGGGTGGCAAGGCGGATCTATATGGCCGCATGATTCTCGAAGAACTGAAACCTTTTATCGACGCAAACTACAGGACGCTTAAGGGCGCAAAGCATACGGGTCTGGGCGGCTCGTCGCTTGGTGGGTTGGTTTCGCTCTATCTGGGACTGAAATACCCGGATGTCTTTAACAGGATCGCCGTGATTTCGCCGTCGGTCTGGTTTGCCAACAGGCAGATTATGCATTACGTCGAGGCGCTGCCGAAGAAACCAAAGGTTCGAATCTGGATGGACATAGGGACGAAAGAGGGAACCACCCCCGAACAATCGCAGCAAAATGTAAACGATGCACGGCTCCTGGAAAAAGCGCTCATCAGGAAGGGTTGGAAACCAGAAAAGGATCTCAGATATTTCGAAGCTGAAGGGGCTAAGCACAATGAGAGTGCCTGGGCCGCCCGCGTTGAGTCGATACTGACGTTCCTTTTTCCGCGAAAGATGTAAGATAATCGACGACTTCCCAAAAGTTGCATGACATTAGCTGCATTGGTAAAACGCAGTGGCACGTTGAGTCGCGATCCTCAACGGCATGTTGAGCTAAACACACGAGCCGGGCTGTTAAAGCAGATAATTGCTTTTCGATTGCTTCCGGTTTTCCTGTGGTCGGTGGCGAGCCCTTTCACAGTCATCTGTCAGCAGGCGAGTTCTACCCCAACGCCGCAGCGCACCGGCCGCTCATATAGTTCGGAAGCGGCGCTTAAGAAGCCCCCGCCACCTGCACGCCAGGCTCAATCGCCCGTCACTTTCAGTGATATCACGAGCTTATCCGGCGTCAATTTCAAACATGCAGCATCGTTCACTTCGGCAAAATACCTACTCGAAGCTATGGGTGGTGGCATAACGGTGTTTGATTATGACAACGATGGTCGCATGGATCTCTTTTTTACGAACGGAGCAGCGTTAAAAGATCCAATGCCAAAAACAGAAACGCCTGACAAGCGGGATGCGAAATACTGGAACCGGCTTTATCACCAGAAGGCAGACGGCACGTTTGAAGATGCTACGGAAAATTCGGGACTCAAAGGGTTTGGATTCAGCATGGGGGTCGCCGCAGCTGATTACGATAACGACAAGTACACTGATCTCTTCGTCACCGGTTACGGCGGTAATTATCTTTATCACAACAATGGAAATGGTACGTTCACCGACGTCACCAGGCAGCTGGGCGTTGGGGCCGGTGGGTGGTCCACTAGCGCGGGTTGGATAGATTATGACCAAGACGGCAGGTTGGATCTTTTTGTGGGTCGATATGTTGAATGGGATTTCGAGCTGGGCTCTGTCTACTGTGGTGAGATTCGGGCGGGCTACCGAGCCTACTGTCATCCCGACAATTTTAAAGGCGCCACCAACATTCTCTATCACCAGCGCGCCGATGGGTCGTTTGAAGACGTCAGTGCGAAGGCGGGGATTGTCGACCCGGGTGGCAAAGCACTAGGAGTTGCCTTCGCTGATTTTGATAACGACGGACTGATTGACATCTTCGTCGCTAATGACAGCGTTCGCCAATCGCTCTATCACAACAAAGGAGATGGCACGTTTGAGGACATAGCCATTTCCTCGGGGGCCGGCTACGACGAAAATGGGAAAACCTACGCTGGGATGGGCATCGACGCGGGAGATTATGACAACGATGGTTATATGGACATCTTCATCACAACTCTGTCAAACGAAACTTATCCGCTTTATCACAACGATCGTGACCTGGGCTTTACCTACGCAACCAACTCCGCGGGTGTTGGCCACATATCTCTGTTGTATTCCGGCTGGGGAACTCGCTTTATCGATGCCGATAACGATGGACTGCGCGACATTTTCGTAGCTCAAAGCCACGTGCTCGATACGATTGAGAAAACACACGCATATCTAAAATATAAACAGACGCCACTTCTCATGCTCAACACGGGAAAAGGGTTTGTAAACGTGTCTGCTACCGCAGGATCAGCTTTTGGGAGTTCTATCATTGGTCGCGGCGCTGCATTTGGCGACCTTAACAACGATGGACAGGTGGACGTTGTTATCGGCGTGCTCGATGGTTCTGCTGTGTTGCTGCGGAATAATGGAACAAAGAATCACTGGCTGGGAATTTCTCTGGTCGGATCTAAGTCCAATCGCAATGGAATTGGCGCCCGGATCACCGTTACTGACAGTGCAGGCAAGAAGCAGATCTTCGACGCCAGTACGTCGGGAAGCTATTTATCTTCGAATGATCCACGGATTGTGGTGGGCCTGGGGACGGCGTCAAGTGTGCCAAGGGTTGAAGTGCGTTGGCCCAGCGGAATCATTCAAGTTATTGCCGAGCCGCAGCTGGACCGTTACATTGTCGTTAATGAGCAAAGTCCGCGCTGAAGAAGCTGTAAGTTCAGAGTCCAGCCTTCAGGCGGCCGACTTACCCACGGCAAGCTAAAGCTTGTACTCTAAACTACACGACTATTCACTGCCGCTGCGTGTTGACAGCCATGAGAGGGCCGCGTATTTTCGGTCAGGTTTAGAGCAATAACGGATCGCGTAATAACTTATCGACTTCACGCTAGGCCAAAACCTGCTCTCTCCAACCAAACACCGAGTTTAAGTCTGCCGGAAATTACCTGAGATAAAAATGTTATTATCAAAGTCCCGCCATTCATTGTGGTTTCGAACACTTATTCTATTGTTTCTTCTATCGTTAGTTGAGAGTTCGCTTTCCGTTTTTGCGCAGGTCCCGCAAAAGAAGGCGGAACCTCCGCAGGGAACCGGGGTCTCAACTGGAACGCCATTGAACTATTCTTCCCGACGTACAGTAGGCGTCACGGATCCCAAAGCTTCTATCATATTTGAAGAGGTTACAGACAAGACCGTAATTGCAAATTTCAAGCACCGGTCCGGCAGTCCACCTAAGAATTACATCTTTGAGACGACTTCAGGCGGAGTAGCCATGTTCGATTACGATGGAGATGGGTTGTGCGATCTGTATTTCCTCAATGGCTCAACCGTCGCGGCAATGGAAGGCAAGGAAAAGCCGCCGCGGGCCGCGCTCTACCACAATCTGGGTAACTGGAAATTCGAGGATGTGACGGAGAAGGCCGGCGTCGCTAATGAACGTTGGGGTAATGGCGTGGCTGTTGGAGACTACGACAACGACGGACATCCCGACATCTACGTGAGTAATTTTGGGATCTCTCGCCTTTACCACAACAACGGAAACGGAACCTTTTCAGATCTGGCGGAGAAGCTTGGTGTCGCACGAAAAGGCTGGAGCACGGGAGCGAGTTGGGGAGACTACGATGGCGATGGGCGCCTCGACCTCTTCGTTCCCGGTTATGCTGAGATTGACCTCAACAATTTGCCCCCGAGTCCAAGCGAGGCAGGTAAGCCAGGAGGGGTGGGGCAAAACTTTTGCCAGTTTCGGGGAGTACCGGTGATGTGTGGACCACGCGGTCTACCCGGTGAAGGTGATACTCTGTACCATCAAAAGTCTGACGGTAGTTTTGAAGATTTAAGTGTCAAAGCCGGCGTCAATGATCTGCAAAAGTACTATGGCTTTTGTTCAGCTTTCGTGCATGTAGATGACGACAAGCTTCTTGACTTAATAGTAGTGAACGACTCCACGCCCAAGCAGCTCTACATAAATAAAGGAGACGGGACGTTTGAAGAGGTTGGCTACCCTTCGGGCGTAGCACTTAATGAAAATGGACGTGAACAAGCCGGCATGGGCCTGGCTATCGGCGACTATGACAAAGATGGCCGCGTCGATTTTCACATCACTAACTTTTCCGACGATTCGAACGTCCTTTATCACAACGATGGCGATGGAAACTTTACCGACGTCACTTTCCAGGCGGGACTTGGCGAACCTACCATTCCCTTTCTCGGTTGGGGAACGAGCTTTCTCGATTTTGACAACGATGGCTGGTTGGATCTCTTCGTAGTAAACGGCCACGTTTATCCAGCAGTGGATTCAAATCAATGGGGTACCAGTTTCGCTCAGCAGTCCTTGCTGTTTCGCAACCTCAAGAACGGCAAGTTTGAACGCGTCGGCGCCACACCGGGCAGTGCACTTGCCAACGCCTGGCCAAGCCGCGGTTTAGCAGTGGGCGACCTGGACGGCGATGGTCGTCCTGACATGGTCATTAATAACCTCGACTCCAGGCCGACAGTCTTGCGAAACGTAGCCGCGAATCCCGGACACTGGCTGGATATCCGGCTTGTCGGCGACGTGGCAAAAAAGAATCCGCGAGACGCAGTGGGCAGCATTGCTTACCTGACTACAGGAAAGATGCGGCAACGCCTGGACGTGGTTAGCGGGGCTGTCTATTGCTCACAGAATGACATGACTTTGCACTTTGGATTAGGTGCGGCGACAAAAGTCGACAAACTGGAAATCCAGTGGTCCAACGGAACGATGGAGACATTCGACATCCCGGCGATCGACAAAACAGTGACTATCATTCAAGGTAAGGGCGCCGGTAAATAGCCACTCGCAAGCGTGGTAAAACGACGGCCGGGTGCTCAGTGCCGGCTGGAGCTTAAACTTGCGACGCTCGATCTCAGAAAAGCCCAGGCAGCCCGTCTCAATACGATCCGCGATATCAACAGGCAGATCGTATTGAATTAGGTTCGCGAGCGAGCCCATTTCGCGTGCCGAAATTGCCCGCGAAACAGAGTTGCAGCGCTCGACCATTTCTCACATCGTGGAGTCGTTGAAGGATGAGGGACTGGTTGAAGAGGTTGGTGAAGGCGAATCAACCGGCGGCCGCAGGCCGACGTTGCTGAAATTGCGGACGAAAGAAGCAATTGCTATCGGAGTTGCGATCACGCCTTCAATTGGTACAGCTTGTTTAGTCTGGTTTAAAAACGCGCTCTCTTTCGCGCGGGCTGGGGCTTTCCGTCACCTTGCGAATCTTTGGTTCATATCCAAGCGGTTGGTTATTATCCAAATTTTTGTTCTCCAAGGCGCGCTTACCAGGTTTAGTTTGTTGGCTTACACAACAAGGCTAATAAAAACTTATCTAGTATCTACAAGCGTTTAGTGAACTTTCTGAGATTAGAGCTAGAGTCTTGGCTTTCTACTTGCGTAGTTGTTCATTATCGACGAACCCAACGCGGATTAATTCGAACGTTACACGGATTGATGATAGCCCGTTTAATCGCTCCATCTAACCACCCAGGTAGGCGAAAATTGTAATGGGTTAGCTGGTCTTTACGGGCAGCCTTTCTGACATCAACCATTCTGCTAGAAAACAGATTCACTTGAAGGAGATGTCCCCATGTTCAAAAGCAAAGTTCCTTTGCTCGTGCTCAGCCTGTTATTTGTCACTGCTCTCGCGGTAGATATTCGTGCTCAGGCGGTTTATGGAAGCATCACTGGCACGGTTTCTGATCAGAAGGGAGCTGCGATAGTTGGCGCGACAGTGACCATTACGAACTTAAGCAAGAATGTGTCCAAGACAACGCAAACCAATGAATCCGGAAATTACGAGGCCAGATCTCTTATCCCTGGCAAGTACCAGGTTAAAGTTGAGCAACCGGGATATAAGGGTGCGATCCAAGAGGTTGAGGTAAGAGCGGACGTTGCGGCTGCTACCGACGTTGCTCTAGAGGTAGGGGCTGTGACCGAGACAGTAACAATATCCTCGGAAGCGCTAGAACTTACTCTGAAGACGGACCGGGCAGACGTGTCCACAAGTTTTACCGGCAAGCAACTTCAGGAGCTCCCCATCTTCAATCGCAACTTTACTGAAATTTTACTAGCCTCGCCCGGCACGCAAAAGCTTGCCTGGCAACACGCCGCGAGCGAGAACCCGCAAGGCTCGACCCAGACAATGGTCAACGGCCAGCACTTCAGCGGCACATCCTATCAACTCGATGGTACTGATAACCGCGATCCGATTCTGGGTATCATCGTGATCAATCCGACGCTTGAGGGCGTCAGCGAGGCCAAAGTAACCACGCAGAACTTTGATGCAGAATTTGGTATGGCCACCGCTGGCGTGGTCACTGCTCAGACTCGTTCAGGGTCGAATGATCCACACGGTTCTGCCTTTATTTTTCGACGCAACGATCTATTTCAAGCTCGGGATCCATTTTCGCAGAGCGTGCCGGATCCCTTAATCTCGGGGAATAGGAAAAACGGGCAACCGAGAATTCTACCGGAGAGCCTTTGGAGTCAATTTGGGGGCTCATTCGGCTGGAAAATCATTAGAGATAAGACCTTCATCTTCGGTGATTACCAGGGAACGCGCAGTAAGGAAGGCGCTTCGGTGCGTACCACCGTACCAATTTTGGCTGCAAGACAGCCTAATGCCGCAGGCTTTCTCGATCTGAGTGCTTACCCGCGACCGATTTATGATCCGCAGACCGGTGATCCGAATACCGGTCAGGGGCGAACAGCGTTCCCCGGTAACCTCATCCCGGCCAATCGCTTATCGCAGCAGGGACTAAGACTAATAAACCTCTTTCCGGCGCCCAACGGGTCTGGAATAAATGATAACTTCAGTGCGTCCGGCACAGATAATTTTGACGGCGACCAGTACAATGTTCGCGGTGATCACTATGCGAGCAAGAATCTACACCTCTTCGGTCGGTACAGCATCGCTAAGTACAAAAGAATAAAGCCGGGCGCATTTGGTGCTCTTCTTGGCGGCCCAGGTTTAAGCGGCGCACGCTTTGCCGGTAGCTCAAATGTTCGCAACCGGTCAGTGGCTGCGGGCTTTGACTACGTCCTTAGCCCAACGGTTTTAACGGATTTCCGCTTTGGCTACTTTAAGTACGATGTCAACGTACTGCCGGGTGGCTTCGGTACCACACCCGCAGCAGATATCGGCATACCAGGACTCAACGTTGATTCAAACTCTTCCGGCATGCCGTTTTTCGATATACAGGGCACGGGTGGCACCAAACTAGGTTTTGCCCTTGATCCCAACGGATGCAATTGCCCGTTAATTCAACAGGAACACCAGATTCAGTTTGTTAACAACTGGACCCTGCTCAGGACTGACCACACCTACCGCTTCGGAGTGGATCTCCGTTGGGCCCAAAACTTGCGCGTGCCCTCAGATGCGCATCGAGCTGGTCAAGTACACTTCAATGAGGACCGAACGGCTTTTATTAACCCAGATCGTACACACGTCGGCGGTTTGGGAATTGCAACCCTGCTGCTCGGCGATGTGACCAACTTTGAGCGTTACGTTAGTCAAAGCACAGATGCAAAGGAATACCAGCGCCGCTGGTTCTTCTTCGGCGAGGACACTTGGAAAGCGAGCCAGAAGCTCACATTCAACTACGGCCTGCGCTGGGAATTGATCTTTCCTGAGAAAGTCAAGAATCCCGGAGAGGGAAGTCTACTGAGCCTTCAAAGCGGCGAACTCTTTGTGGGCGGTGTCGGGGATGTCAACAAGCAGTTTAATGTGAAGCCCAGCTACACGGCATTTGCTCCTCGTGTCGGTATAGCCTACCAGTGGAAGGATAAGACAGTCATTCGCGCGGGCTACGGGCGGAGTTTCGATATCGGTGTGTTTGGCTCAATTTTTGGCCATGCCGTCACTCAGAACCTTCCCGTGCTGGCGTTCCAGAACCTTGACGATGATGATTTCAAGCGTGTATTCACTCTTAGTTCAGGGCCAGCAGCTCCGGTCTTCCCAACTGTGCCATCAAACGGTCGATTACCTCTACCATTGGGCATAGAAGGGCGCGCACGTCCTTTCAAGATGAGATTGCCAACGCTTGATGCCTGGAACGTGACTGTTCAACACCAGTTCGGACGCAATAGCTCTTTTGAGGTGGGTTACGTGGCCAACAAAGGAACTCACGTGTTCGCTGGCGATGGCCCGGCCTATAATGCCAACCAACCCGTTAGCGCGCTCGGAGTACCCGAGGCCCAACGCAGACCGTTCTTTAGCCGCTTCGGATGGACCCAGAACATCACTTACTACGGCAACGACGCAAACAACCGCTACAATTCGTTGCAGGCAAAGTTCGAGAAACGCTTCCCTGGACTTGTCATTCTGACCCACTACACCCTCTCAGCGGCCAGAAACTATGATGACAACTACTACATCCATGATCGCTCAATTGGCTATGGCCCAACGAGCTTTGACCGCAAGCACGCATTGTCGTTGTCTGAGGTCTGGGAGTTGCCATTCGGCCGCGGCAAGAAATATTACGGGAATGTGTCCAGAGCAGCAGATCTTCTGGTCGGTGGCTGGCAGATCAGCTCTAACACCGTTATTTATAGCGGTCTGGCCTTCACAGTTGGAGTTTCAGGCACGAACTGCTCTGTCAACTCAGGACCATGCCGGCCTGATAGGGTGAACGGGGATGTTTATCCTAGTAGCCAGAGCCGCAATCAGTGGTTCATTGCCGGGATAGGGTCTGGAACTCCCTGGGCCAAAGCAGCTGCAGGGCAGTTTGGGAACGTGGGGCGCAACACATTGCGCGGCCCTGGGTTCTGGCAAAGTAACCTCTCCTTGTTTAAGAGATTCAAGGTAACCGAAGGCTCGAATCTGGAATTCCGCGCAGAAGGCTACAATATTTTCAACCATGTCAACCTGGGGCAGCCCAGGGACTGCATTGAGTGTAACCCGTCTGAAGCTGGCAAGATATTCAATCTGGCTTCGGGCGCGCAGATGCGGAATTTCCAGTTCGGTTTGAGGTTCATCTTCTAACAAACCTGTAGCTGGAAATTGTGCCTTTCAAAGCGAGTGGCCGGTCTGTGGCTTCATCCATTCAGACCGGCCATCCGTATTTTGCTTCTAGTATCTGCTTAATTACGTTCCTAATTATTTCTGCCTACATCCCAAATTTGCGCTAACTGACGCGAATTGAATCGGAGGTTTTGCCTATGGAGAACCACCTCACAAAGGTAGCCAACGATGTTGTAGCCTTTATCGCAGCGGCGGCTGCGTTCATGAGCGTGTTCGCAATCCCAACCGTCGCTCAACAACAAGGCCAGCCTGTATACGTACCCCCAGTACTGGAGCGCCGCGAGGCCGACATGGTTAACCAGCGGGAGATGAGAGAACGTGAGTCGTTGCGTCGTAGGCTTGGGGCGAGCTCGGTAAGGGTTACTATTCCGAGATACGTACAAGCAGTCATTGCACAAGTTAAGGAAGACTTTGAGCGGATACAAGTTGTTCGCAATGAGATAGTACGCGTCACTTCTGCCAATAATGCGTTGGACTATAAGTTTATTTCAGACGCGACCGGAGAGATAAGGAAGCGCTCCAGTCGACTAAAGAATAATTTGGCTCTGGCAGATCCTGAGGGAGAGGAAAAGAGTCAGAAAAACGGAGGCGAGTTAGATCGAGAGCAAATGAAAGACGCGCTCTTGATGCTCTGCAATCGAATCGAAAGCTTTGTGAAAAGTTCTATTTTCGAGACTCCCAGAGTGCTTGACGTCGAGGTATCGGCCAAGGCGAACCGCGACCTTGAGAACATGATCGAACTCAGCAGCAACATAAGAAAAAGTGCTCAGCGGCTGAACAACACGCCTAAGTAATTTCTCATCCGCTCTGAATAGATGTTTTGGATGTCTCCGGTAACGAACCAAGGGAAATGTCACACGCGGCAGCCCCTACTCGCGAGTTCCGTAAGCTGTTGCCTCAAAATCGTCCCACAAAGCCTTGTTGTTTAGTCTAGATTCAACCCACCGATCTACGGTACTTTCATTCCGTCCAGGCGCATGACGCTCGCTCTCTTTGTCATTGGCAATTGTGCGTAGAGCTCGGTAAAGGCAGCGTTGGTCCAGCCAAAGCCTATCTCGTTAGACTTGTAGCCAAACCTTAATCCCGCACTGACTTCCGATTCGCGTCGCTCGACATCATACTTCTCCACAATCGTGTTGTGCTGGATGAATTCCTTCAGAATAGTTGAAAGAAAATTGGCAGTAACGCGGTCGGCTTCTTTGTTATATCCATAGCGGCGCAATCCCTGGATGGCGATCATCTCCGTGGGCGCCCAGCCAAAAGGAGCATCCCATTGACTACCGGTGACGGAAGTGCTTGTTAGCAGGCCGCCCGGTCGTTCAAAAAGATGGAGGTTCGCGACAATCCGAGCTGCCTGCTTCTCATCAGCAACGCCAACCCAGAGGGGATAGAAAGTAGTGATGAAGGGATAGCGCCGCACCTTGTTTTCAGCAAAGTTATAATCGTAGTAAAGACCGTCCTGTTCGTCCCACATCAAGCGGTTGATCCTTTGTTTCCGTTCCTCAGCGCGATTCGTCCACATGCGCGCCTGCCTAGCACGGCCAAGGATTCTGAGTATCTCGGCCGTATCCGTTTCCATTAGGTAGAGCAAGGAGTTCAAACACACCGGATCGTAATGAATGATAT
>JBHEMV010000092.1:0-481 GCA_046262375.1 Pyrinomonadaceae bacterium | reverse complement strand
ATCGTAGTCTTTAACATCATGTGTGCGGTAGTAGTCTTTGACGAGATCGTAATGATCTCGTCCCTTGTCGTCGCGTTCACCCGAGAGAACTTCCGGTGCCGGACCATCACCAAGGTCATAATAGCGGGAAAGACCAGTCTCCTTTGTCAGGTGTGGTTCCTCGGTCCAGAAGCGATAGTATTTCTCGATGGCCGGGAGAGTTGTTCGCAGCCAGGAAAGATTTCGCTGCTTGCGGTAAACGTTAAGGATCATTTGAGTCAAAAACGGGGGTTGTGATCGCGAGAGGTAGTAGGTGCGGTTGGCGTTCAGAATTTTCCCATAGTGATCTATTTGGTAAAGAAAGTTATCAACCATGTTCTTTGCCAACACCATCTCATTGTCCCGCACCAGCCCAACCTGGGTGAAATAACTGTCCCAACCATACATCTCATTGAAGCGCCCACCTGGGACAACATACGGGTAAGGCAAATAAAGCAGACCG
>JBHEMV010000091.1:10542-11073 GCA_046262375.1 Pyrinomonadaceae bacterium | reverse complement strand
CCCCCCGGAGTGTTAATGCGATAACTCCCGCCGTTCCAAATATCGCAGCTGCTGCGAATGAGAAGGCGAGCGTCAAGCCTCGCGCCGAAGAGGAGCCCAAGGCGGCCGTTAACCCCTCAGGGCGATCGGAAATCACTCCTGAGAGGGTAATTTCAACTGCATCAGCGACCGAGCGTAAGGAGATCAAGACTTCCACACCAGAGGAAACTTCCTCGACCACAGCTCTGTATCAAACAGGCTTAAGGTATCTCGCAGCAGGTGCCTACGATCAGGCAGCGGATACTCTCAACCAAGTTATTAAGTTCAGTCCGAATGATGCGCTCACCTACGCGAAACTGGGTTTAGCTTATTCCGGTTTGCGTAAATATAAAGAGGCCGTTGTCTTGCTAAACATGGCGATCCGAATTAAGCCGGAGATTGTTGATGCCGAGGCGTACTACTATCTCGGCCACTCATATTCAGAACTCGGCTATCACAAGGAAGCAGTTGAGGCTTTTAAGAAGGCCTTGTACGCGACGCGACAAGAGGCAA
>JBHEMV010000091.1:0-10532 GCA_046262375.1 Pyrinomonadaceae bacterium | reverse complement strand
GAGAAGGACCAGGCAAGCACGAGTGTGCCCACCTCGCAAATCTATTACGGTCTCGGACTCGCACATTACAATTGGAAGCGATACTCCGAGGCCATTAAGGAATTGAGCGAAGCCGTGAAGCTAGATCCAAAGCTCGCTGAAGCGTACTACGGACTTGCGCATGCCTATCTGGCAAACGGTGATCGTTGGTCGGCACAGAAGCAACAGAAAACATTAATCTCCTTGAACGCCGCGCTAGCCAGGAGACTTGCCGACGAAATCTCCACCGCGTCTATTAGAGACATTGCACCCTGTGCTGGTACGGGTTCCGCGTGTCGTTAACGGTTCAAAATAATTTTCCAGACTCGACCAATGGCTCTTGGGTGCGGCCAATGAGCATATGAACGAAACTTTAACTGCCTATAGTTTGCTGAAAGAAATTGCAAACCTCTCCTCCCGCGGGAGGAGTGGTCGGCTCCAGATGAGATCTGGAGATACTCGAGGCGCATTCTTTTTCCGGCAGGGTAAGCTCGTAGACGCTCGAGTCGGCCCTTTTACAGGGTTCGTAGCTATTAACCTCGCAGTTTCCATTGTAGAGCCTCGTCTTACCTTCGATCCGTCAATAGAACCGCCCCCCTCACGCTTTAAAGATTTGGCCGAGCGAACTCTCCTTAAAAATCGCTTTGGCATTGATACCCTCGACGCAGAGGTTACCGGGAATGAAACCAAGATAGCCGAAGTGGGAAAAGAAACCTTTGAGTCTACGGTGCAAGTGGAGCGTCCCGAAGCAACATCTCCCAGGCTGCCATACGCAGCCGGTAAGGTTGAAACAGCAACCAGTGCATCGCTCAAACCCTGGCAAGAAGTCTTTTCTTCAGGCGAGACCAATGAACTGAACCCGTCTGGTCCATTAGCTTTCACAGCGAAACTTCAACAGACTCAAACCAGTCTGGCCACCATTCATCCGACGTACCCTACCAGGGTGAAGCGGTTACTTACACACAACACTCGCAACAGAATCGGTTTACGAGCCGGTTTCATTATCTTAGTAGTCATCCCCGCGGCGGTTGCCACCACTTCATATTGGACGAACGGAGAGCAGCCATCGGCACTCAATGAGGCTCGTCCGCTTAGAGCCCAACCGTTGTTGACTCCAACCCCATCACAGGATGCCGTGGTCATACCTATCATTGAGCCGGTTCGAGCTGCGCCAGCAAGGCCGGCAAGCAACCCTCAGATTCTAGTTAGTGAGGATCCTAAAACTCTTCTAGTTGAGGACGTGAAAACTCCTCCACTCGAGGTTCCAGATCGTAATACCAAAGGCATTAAAAACGTGCCAACCGCTGAGGCGGCCACCGAGGACAATGTCTCGGAAAAGCCTTCTGCCCGGACGGTCGTCGTGGTTGTACAAATTGCGGAGGGGCATGTTACTGAAGCATACATCCAAAATCCCCAAGTTGGTTTGCGAGCCTACGAATCGACAGCGTTGCGTATAGCGCGGGAACGTCGATATTCGAAGGATACCAACCGAAAGGAAACTGTAATTGTGAAGTTGGCTGAACGCCAATAAACCTGAGGATACCGGTCCTGTTTGTTGGGCGTACTATATACAGGAGCCAGAAAGACCTGGAAAACCCGGCCTCAGCCCGTTGTCTTAGCAGCTAGGTTTGTTGTGTGCAGAAAAGGATAGCGTGGAAGCCGGGGAGAGCCTTGCAGCAGTCTCCTGACTACCCCGCTCCGCACAATCCCCACCAAACTGGTTTGATTAAACACTGGCGATTGTCTTATGCACTGGTTGCTTCTAACAGTACATTACGAGTTCTTGTCTTTTCCTAGTGACAATTACGGTACCACAGAAGCCCCCGGGCGGCTCTCAAATGAACAGTAAAGCTACGTCGATAGTGCATCTCCGATAGGGTGTTGCTAACCCGAAAGTCCCCAGAGTACACTTCTCCCGGTTTCACTCTCTCCTACCAAACTGAAATCAATTTCAACCTAATTGTTTTATGAGTGTGGCGATGGCGGATTACTTCGTTGTCCCACGGTTGGGGAGGTGGAGTGTTTCTTGGGAGAGATAACGCTGCCGCCCTCCCACTGAAAGTTGCTCCAAAACCGAAAGGCAGGCTGGGGGAGCCGGCTGCTCAAGTCGGCGAATCATTCAGCCTCCGAATAGGTCACTGTCTTCATCCCAGTACCTGAACCATTGCGAGGGATTTATTTCATCTTCTTACCCAAACCGATGACTCGATGTCGTGTTAATTCTTAGCCGCGCAAGACTGCCAATTAAGCACTGATTAGAGCTGGATGCGTAAGCTGGAGTAGTCAACGGCTATGCCCCCATAAGATAGAGAAAGTCCCTCCACTTCTGGTCGGGCAAAACGATAAGTCTGCTCGTGAAAAAGCGGAAGAAGCAGCCTATCACGCGCGATAATTTCTTCGATTTGACGATAGACTGCATGCCGCGCCGCCGGCGATGTTTCTGATCGTCCCCGGGCAATCAGACGGTCCACTTCTGCTGAGCCACATAGGTGTCCTAACAACCCCTCCTTCGTGGCCAGGATGTTTGCGAAGGTGTCGGCATCGGGATAATCAGCGGCCCAACGCCCCAGCACCACGTCGACGGAACCCTGGGACACTGCCTCCATCCATTCTTCCATAGTCTTGTTTACCGCCCGAATTGTTATCTGGTGCTCGCGAAGCGATCGTGAGATCTCGCGGGCGAGGGCAGCGTATTCACTAAAGAACACTGGGTTAAGGACTGCGGTCAATTCAATTTCCTCGCTTTGCCGTTCGGGCAGTGGTGGCGGGGCCACAGGCATTGTCGAGTTGTATGAGGAATCATGACCGAGCAATCCGGGTGGAATTAGCCCGTGCGCCGGGACGGCCAGCCGGCCCAAGGTTTGACGAAGCACGCTCGCAACATCGACAGACTGCACCAGCTTCTGACGCAGTCGTTTGTCTTTTAGCGGTCCACGATGCGTATTGAAGACTGCGTAGTAGGTTATTAGGTTTGGGATCTCGCGATAGCCCGACGCAAACTCAGGCTCGCGTCGCAAAGCTTCGGCGTCTGCCGGTAAGAGATCCGATGCCAGCGATAGTTGACCGGCGCGAAATTGAGAAAGGATATCCGCCGGAGACACACCGAAGTTGAAGATGAGTCTTTCAACCTTGGGATAGCCGCTGCGCCAGTAGGTTTTGTTTCGTTCGAGTTCGAGGCGAAGGCTTGGCTCAAATTTGACCACGCGAAAAGGGCCCGTCCCCACAGCACCCTCTTGCCAACTCCCGCTGAACTTGTCAGTACCTTCCGGAACAATGGCTGCTGCGTGATAAGAAATAAGGGCAGGGAAGAATGAGACTGGCTCGTCCAGCTCGATAGTAAACTCATCGGCCGAATGAATTCGGAAGCCCGCCAGGTCCGACTCCTCTCCGTTAAGTAATGCCTTCGCGCCGTGAATCGACGAATAGAAGAAGCGCGTGTTGCTGTCGGGATTCAATAAAAGCCTTTCGAATGAATAGCGAACATCGCGCGCCGTTAGTTTGCGTCCATCATGGAAGCGGACATCATCTCGGAGGCGAAATCGATATTTCTTGCCGCCCTGTTCAGCTTTGAAATCAGACGCCAGCCAGGGAACTATCCTTGCGCCACCGACATCGCGAGTTAGTGTTTCGAAGATGCTCGGCAGCACCTCTGCATCTTCCACGGTGCTCGCCAGTGAAGGATCGACGTGTTGAAGTGTTCCGGTTATGGCGACACTAATGGTCCCACCCCGTAGAGTGTCCGTCCCTTTGGTCGCCAATTCTAATTTGCCTATTTCGGCATAGTTCACGTATGGAGCGCTACCGCGAAGGCTAAGACCGAGAACCTTTGAATTGGCAAGCCGGTAATCGACGTCGTGAAAAAGCGGTAAAACCATTCCAGATTCCTGCAAAAAACCTTCGTATTTCCTATAGAGCAACGCCCTAACACCCGGGCGGCTTTCGGTCCGCGCCTCCTCGAGGATTTGATCCCCAGCAGCAGATGAGATGTAAGAGCGATAGAGACCCACGCGTGAATGGAAAAGACCGTAAGTAAAATCGTCCGGGTCATCATAGTCAGCATTCCACCTGCCAATAAATAGATCTATTCCAGTACTATTTTGAAAGGATTCTAAATAGGAGGCCATCGTTGGAGTTGCCACTTCAACTTCAACGCCCAAATCGGACCAGATGGAGAGCAGACTTGTCAGCAGCGACTTATATCGATCCAGGAACAGAGGATGCGCGGCTGCCCTTAGCGTGATTGGCTCTTTAAGACCGCCCTGGCCCAGCATGGCCATGGCTTCGTCGCGAGTGAGTGTTTGCCGTCGTCTGCCCGGATCATAGCCGAGCAACCCCGGGGGAATCAGACATACAGCAGGTTGCGCGAAGCGGCCCAAGGTTTGCCAAACGAGATCATGTGTTCGCACGATTCCTGAGAGAGCCCGACGAAGGTCGGCATTCTGGCCCATTGATCCAGTCGTAGAATTGAATATTAGAAAATACGTATTTTTGCGCGGAGACTCGACCAACCCACCACGAAACCGAGGATCCCTAAGAAACTCCTCGAGATCCTGCGGCGACAGGTCACGCGCGAGATCGATCGAGCCGAGCCGCAACCCCGAAGCTATCTCCGAGGCACTTAGGCCCGCACGAAATTCGACCTCATCAAGGAGCGCTAAAGAACCCTTCCAGTATCGTTCATTGCGCTGGAGCATAATGCGGTCAGGAGTGTATGAGGCCATTCGAAAGGGACCTGTGCCGATGAGAATGTTTCCTTCATTAGCTCTAAGGGTGACACCAGTCTTGTAATCCGTTAACAGAGCGGGGTAGATGGAAAGAGGGACCGGCAACTGTATTTCCAATTTGTAATCTGAGTGGGCCATAATTCCAGCCAGCTGATCCTCCTGGCTATTAGCGAATTCCGCCGCACCTCGAATAGCCGCGAGACCTGGAGGTAGTTCTCGAGCCACCCGAATGCTCCGCTCAAAGGAACGTTTGATAGACAGAGCGGTCAAGGGCTCGTTATTCTGGAAACGGACGTTCTCCCGCACATTAAAAAAGACTGAAGTGCCGTCGTCCGACACTTCCCATTTCTCGCAGAGAGCCGGAATCAAGTTACCTTCCTGGTCTGTGGCTAAAAGAGTTTCAAAGACGTTCGCTAGAATCTCCTGCTCTTCCACTAGTTCCATATTCACGGGATCAATATCCCCGAGCGGAGTCGCCATTGCGACCACTAAATTGCCCCCTTTGGGTACTTCTTCGTCAGTTTCGATCTCCTTAGGTGCAGGGGCGAGTGCGACAACTTCTTCGAGGTAGTTATTGGCTTTCTCATACTCTCCACGCAGGTTGGCCAGCGTGGCAGCCAAAGAAAGCACATGTCTGAGGCTTTCCTTATCTTCCACAGCGCGTGCTGCATCCATCACCTGCTGTACCAGTCGGGTGGTCTCTTCAACCTTTCTGGCCTGCCAGGCAGTCTCCGCTGCGAGTAAGAGCGCAGTCACGGCCCGCGACTCATGACCCTCACGTTCGAGGATCCGTGCCGCACTTTCCGCCTCTTTTAAAGCGGTGTCGACATCGCCAGCCATTCGGTGGGCCTGGGCAAGCAGTAATCGGGCGTCTCCTTCCAGTGCCGGATCACCCTCCCATTCTTCGTCGAGAAACTCGAGCACCGTTTTCGTAGCGCGGGCTGACTCTTCGGGGCTGAAAGCATCGAGTGCAGCCTTGGCCATGCGCAAGCCATACTCAACTGTTTTGTCTGGCACGTCGCCTTGCGAGAAGTGGTGAACCAATTGTGGATAGACTCGCTCAAGCCTGCCTGCGTGCCGCTTCTCAACCTCCTCAGCATATTTACGATGTAACGACCTTCGCTTGCGGCGCGAAATTGCGCCGTAAAGCACGTCGCGAACGACACCGCTCGAAAACGTCAAGCGATCGCCCCGCGATTCGCGCTCTTCCTCAAGTAGCCCTTCATCTACAAGACGGTCAATCGCGTCCTCAACATCGTTGGCCCCGGCCAGGCCTTCCAAATCGCGTGAGTCAAAAGCTTTGCCAATTACGGAAGCGATCGATAGCACATCGCGCAGTTCTTCAGGCAGGCGCTCAATGCGTCTTTCAACTGCTTGTTGAATTGTGGCCGGCAAATCAGCGGTCGAGAGATCAGTGGCGGCTCCCAAACTCCAGGCTCCGGTCTGGTCCTTTGAGATGCCCCCGGAATCCAAAAGCGAGCGCACTAGTTCCTTAGTGAAGAATGGATTTCCCTCAGTTCCCTCATAAAGTTTTTCGACGAGACTGTCTGCTATTTTTGGTCCACCGATCAGGGTTTCGAGAAACAGGCGATGTTCTGTCGGCGAGAATGGCTCCAGGGCGATGGCTGAAAAGCGGCGGTCTCCACGGAAACTATCGAGCATGCGAAGCAGCGGATGAGACCGGCTGTCTACTTCGCTTGTACGGTACGTACCCACGATTAGTGTGGGCGTCGGTCCTAACCGTCGAACTATGTATTGCAATGCCTCGATGGATATTTCGGCTGCGTGTAGATCTTCGAGAAAAAGAATCAGAGGCTTTCCCGCTGCCAGGCGCGTCAATGTTCGAGCCAGGAGCTCAAAAATCTGGGTGCGGTTTTCGGGTCCCTGCGATCCGCCAGGCGCTCCGCTAGTTTGGGCCAACTTTGAATCGCCCATCGCGGCGCCGCGAATCTCACTGATCTCTGTAAGCATGGGAAACAGCGATACGAGATCAGGTGCTACGTCGGAAAGTTCTATCTTACTGTCCGGTGAGCTGAACGTATCATTTTGCCGGAAGTATTCCTGAATAGCTTCACAAAATCCCTGGTATGGAAAGGCGCCGTCCTGCTCGATTGAGCGGCCATGAAGCACCAGTAGCTTACGGGCCTTCGCCAGGTTCTCGATTTCATCAAGCAGTCTGGTCTTGCCTACTCCGGGCTCGCCCGAAACCACCACGAATTGGCATTCACCACTAATGGCAGCATTGAGGCGCTTCTGCAATTCGGCTTGTTCTTTCTCTCGGCCGATAAAAGGAGAGAGCACCACACGCGGCAGTATCAGTGTCTTCGTCATTACTACTGATTTGCCAAGATCGCTTTGGTGTAGTCGGGTTTGGCAACGCTGCAGCGCCTCCGCGACCTCACTCGCGTGCTGTGGTCTTTTGGCGGGATCTTTAGCGATGCACGTGAGGATGACCTCCTCAAGCTCCTCATTGATATCGGCCCCCAATAAGCGTGGGGGCTGGGGAATCTCGTGAACTATGCGATAGAGAATTGACTGAAGCTCACCAGAAAATGGTGGTTCGCCGGTAAGACATTCATAAAGCACAGTTCCGAGAGAGTAGATGTCCGACCGATGGTCAACCCCGCTCGCCGCCACCTGCTCGGGACTCATGTATGAGAGCGTGCCGGCAATAGTTCCGGTCTTGGTGATACGACTTTCGGTAGCCCCGCGAGCTAGGCCAAAATCCATGATCCGAACTCTAAGCCGAGTGCGATCGTCTCGCACCACCATGATATTCTCCGGCTTAATGTCGCGATGAAATACCCCGCGTGAGTGGCTATATTCAAGTGCTTCAGCAACCTGAATACCAATGTCGATAACCTCGCCAAGCGTGAGCGCGCCTTCGCGCTGAAACCAGCGCAGGTTTGTTCCCTCGACGACCGGCATGACAAAGAACAGCGATCCGTCGTGCTTGCCAAAGTCGAAGATTGGCACAACTGCAGGATGATCCATCTGGGCGACCAACTGCGCTTCGCGCTGGAAACGTTGTTCCGTTTCCGGACTCAGCAGTGTCGGTGGAATAAGTTTGATGGCTACCTCGCGGTTCAATAGCGGATCATGCGCCCTATAGACGACGCCCATTCCCCCGTGACCCAACTCCGCCCTAATATCGTACCGGTTAGAAAGCCTTTGACCGATCATCTGTCCTCCAAAAACAAACACTCAAACAGGCGTGAGCTTGAAACGTGAGAGTCTTTAAGCATGAGCAAGGGCACCCTGTTAAGGCGCTTGTCCCACGGAGCTAAAGGAGTAATGAAGTCGTAATGATAGGGCAAGCCCTTGCGGATTGTATAGCGGCACACACGAGCGTCATTCAATAATTGCCTGACCTGTTCAAGGCATCGCTGAGCGCATTAGGTGGATTCTCAGATCCCCTTGGTCTGTTTTCATGAGCTTGATACTTCTACAGTGGGCGGTGCCGGATGTGATTTGCTCCGCGACGACTTGTACGTTGAACTAACAGCGGTAATATGATGCACAACGATGCAGGTACTTATACATTTTTCACTACAGCGGATTCTTACTGAACTTGTGAATGTCAGTACATTGTTGAGTGGATTGGAGGCGGCGATTGGCGCCACCAAAGGGATTGACTCAACCAGTTAATTAAAATATCTTCGCCACCGCGTTCAAAAGCTGGCTATCTAGCTTTGTAGCCATCTAGTTGCACTTCAATCAGGCTCTACTAGCACAGGCCCTGCTTGTCTATTAAGCCTTCAACGCCCCAAGCGGAAAGGAAACGCCCATGAAGGCATTAACCTCTGCCAAAAGGTTTTGAGAAAATGGATTTTCATAGCAGTTTGAGAAGCTAAACAAACAGTCAAGATAGGAAAGGAACAAAAAATGCAGAAAATCAAGATGCTTGCACTTACCTCTTTCGTGCTGGGAGCAATGGCTATCACCGCCACGGCTCAGGATACAATAATGAAGAAATCGCTCTACGATCGGCTCGGTGGACTACCCGCCATTAAGGCCGTGATTGATGACTTTACGGGCCGCGTGGCCGCCGACAATCGCATCAACAAGAAATTTGGCAAGAGCGATATTGCCCGCGTAAAGCTGCACCTTGTTGAACAGGTATGCGCTGCCACTGGTGGCCCATGTGCCTACACCGGGCTTGACATGAAGAAGGCGCACAAGAACATGAAGGTAACGGAAGGCGAGTTTGGCGCCTTGGTTGAAGATCTTGTAGCCACCCTCGACAAGTTCAATGTACCTCAAGCTGAGAAGGACGAGCTGCTGGGAATTCTAGGGCCGCTTAAGAGCCAGATTGTTGAAGTTAACTCAGCCGATACCGGAACAGCTTTGCCAGCCAACTTCAAGCCCGCGCGCAAACTGAGCAAGAAGAGAGTCGCCGCCGGTCCGACGATGAAAAAGATGTAGAGATATTCATCCGAATGCTCCCTTTGACAGCCGAACGCTCGTTTGTTAACAGGGTAAATGCAGCGACTTACTACATGTTTTAAGACACTCACCTTTGTGTGATTGGCTCAATTTCCCGTATGTTGTTGAATAGTTTGGAGGCGGCGATCGGAATCGAACCGATGAATAAAGGTTTTGCAGAAATTTTCAGTTACCGTTCACAGAAGAACAAGGAAGGCCAAGTACGTACAAGGACAATACTTTAGAATTTTTCGTGTTCTTCCTTGTTCTTCAGTGAATGCAGGTATTTACTACATTTTTTTACTACAGTCCAATTGGACATCCCTCATGAGTCGTTTCAAAGCTCTCCGCATGTCTTTGCGAAACCACACCTGCAAGGTGCAGACTAGGCGATCTGGGCCGCCCAAGAAAAAGAGTGAAGAGTGCTGACAATGAAAGTTTCACGGATCTTGTTCACAGCCTACTTGTTATTGACATGTTTCGGTGCGCACCACCAACCCGAGTGAATCGACTTCGCGTTTTCGGAGAAACTGATCTCTCCAATCGCAGATGAACAATGTTGGTGTTTGCTACGATGGCGAGCGGAATTTTCTTGCGACTGAGCAGTGCCAGTACTTAGAAATCAGACCGACGACTGACCTGCGGCATATTAAGTAAGATCAACGACGTTCGCATTAGTATTGTGAAAGAGTCGATCAAAGGTCAAACGCGAATGTCTGATAGTAGTTATAATGAGGCGTGCGAGGCGCACCCGATGAGTACGACTTCTCCAGAAACTCAAGACCTGGCCCGCCGATTACTCGCTTTCGAGGCGGCGCACGACAACTCATCCGCTGCGCGCGTAGATGGCGCAGCGAGGGTCATTGAGGAGTTGCGTCTACGCCTCATCAAGTTGGCGGGAGTTGATGGCTTTCGCTCTCTTTTATCCCGGGCTTTGACACTGGCAAAGGCGGAAGTTCCTTCGCTAAATACTGTACACGTACAAGTGGACGGCTCTGTAGAGGGATTCGATGGAATTGAGCAGAGCCAGGAGGCGGGGGCGGCAGGGCAGGCCGGAACAGTTCTCGTGGCCCACTTGCTGGACCTGCTGGTGACCTTCATTGGCGCACCTCTAACTCTGCGCCTGGTGCGTGACAAGTGGCCGGATGCGTCCATGGACAAAGCGGATCTGAGAACTGAGGAAAAAAGATGAGCGTGGAAGAAAAGGTAAGTATTCGGACTCTTCCAACCGGCGTGCCGGGTCTGGATGAGATTTTGGGCGGTGGCCTACCTGAGTTTTCTTTTAACATCATCGCGGGCGCTCCCGGCGGCGGGAAGACCACCCTCGCCCATCAAATCATGTTCGCCATTGCCACGCCGCAGCGT
>JBHEMV010000090.1:0-11154 GCA_046262375.1 Pyrinomonadaceae bacterium | reverse complement strand
GAAACGCATTGACCTGTGCGTCACACCGAACAAGTCATAGGAGCGGACTTCCAAATGAGGAGGTTTGTTATTCCCAAAGTATGCAGGTATTCAACTCGATAGCCAATGAACTCCGCCATCAATACAGTCTCGGTTACTACGTGAAGACACCTGCACAGTTGGGCCAACGGCGGCAGATCAAGGTGCGCTTAAATCGTCCTAACCTGGTAGTCAGAGCGCGATCCAGTTACGTTTACGTGCCAAATCAATAAGCATGCAGAAACAAGTTGGCGTGCTAATCTATTGAGCTATGCCAGATCCGGAAATCAACCTCCTTCTCTCGCTCATAGACCAGGCGTTTGACCATAAGTCCTGGCATGGAACAAACCTCAAGGGCTCAATCAGAGGATTAAGTTCTGAAGTGGCTTCCTGGCGCCCCTCTCAGGGACGGCATAACATCTGGGAGATTGTCGTTCACGCAGCTTACTGGAAGTATGTCGTACGCAGGAGGCTGATGGAAGAGAAGCGCGGATCATTCCCGCTCAAGGGCTCGAATTGGTTCGCTCGCCCTACGCCCTTAGAGTCTGATGAAAGAGCATGGAAAAGCGACGTGTCGCTATTGATCGAGACGCACAGGGGCTTACGTGATGCGGTAGCTGATCTAAGCCGGAAAAGTCTGGCGTACGTTCCATCCGATAGCAAAGTAAATAATCTGGAGCTGCTTACCGGGATTGCATCACATGACCTCTACCATGCCGGGCAGATACAGTTGCTAAAGCGCCTCGGCCCACATGGAAGTAGCTAACCCGCACGCTTGACAACGGTGTGCCATGCGCGAGACTTGCCGCAGATTTAGTGGAGTTCCCGGCCGGTAGAGTAAACGCAATCCGGTAACACCAATGCCACGGTGAAACTAAATCGGTAAAGCAGAATCGTATTTCTTGAAATCGTCGAAAATTAAATCGATCACATGAACAAGTCAATGTTGTATGCACTGCTGACGCTGATGGTTTCGTCGACGTGCCTGGTTCCATGCCTTGCTCAGAACCAACCAGCTAAAGGAGGGCAGAGGATTGAGCTTGTCTCGAATTACAAGAAAAATACCGCGTTCGATGTCTCTCCAGATGGGAATCTGCTTCTTTTGTATGGGGCGAGCACGCCGAAGAAAGAAGTGAAGCCGGGTGGAGTAACAGAGTGGAACCATAAGCGAGGCGAAAAACAATTCGACGTGTTGCGTGTGGTGGAATGGGCAAGTGGACGGGAGTTGGGGAGTATTCATGTCCATATCGTTCCCAGTGCGGCACGCTTTACCGAAGGCGCAAAGCAGATCTGCTATCGAGAAGAAGATAAGAATAAGTTGTGGGATTACGCATCCGGACAGGTAAGTGCCTGTACGGTTGAGCCGAAGAACGGCGCTTACAGAGGCTCAGGCCAGAAGTATGATTCGCCGGATGGTAAATTCGTAGCCGAAACATCGAAAGAAACGGTGCGGGAGGTTCTTTTTTTGACATACGTCCGTGGAGTCGTGACTATCTCCGATAAAAGTAAAAGTGAAAAGATAGGCGCGGCGCTGCATCCGACTGTGAGGGAGCCTTACGATTGGCCGTTGACTGGCTATGTCTATAGCGTTGCCATCACGCCTGACAATCAGCACCTAATTACGTCTTATGAACACGACACTTATGTCTGGCGCATCAAACCTACGGATAAGAGATAATATATTTTGCAGCGTTAATTTTCATTTCAATTTTCACACACTCGCTACCGCTCCCGGTTCTGATTAGTTGAATGCCCATCCTCGGCATCAAGCTGGCCACGCTCGCGATAGAGGTTTAGCTTATTGTGTAGTGTCTTCAGGCTGATTCCCAGCAACTCGGCGGCGCGTGTCTTGTTGTTCTTCGTCTTTTGAAGAGTTCGCACGATCATTTGCCGCTCGACCTCTTCCAGGGGCGTTCCCACCGGCAACGTAATCGTGTCTTCATTTCTAAGGCGCTCGCGCTGGTCTATGGGATAAGGCGCGAAATGGTGTCGTTCTATTTGTTCTCCTGAACAGATAATCACGGCACGCTCAATAACATTTCTGAGTTCCCGTACGTTTCCGGGCCAGGCGTGAAACTGTAGTGCAGAAATCGCAGCCGGATTGAGAAAGCGCGCCGGCCTTGAATGCTTCTCGGCGAGCTTCGTCACCAAATACTGGGCCAGGAGCCCAAGATCTTCTTTACGGTCTTTCAGCGGCGGGAGTTGAATACGGAATACGTTGAGCCGGTAGAGCAAGTCTTCGCGCAGGATTCCTTTCGCTACAGCTTCACCCGGATCCTGGTTAGTCGCAGCGAGCAGGCGAACGTCAACGTCAATCTCTTTGCGGCTTCCCAGACGACGAACCGATCGCTCCTCGATGACGCGCAACAGCTTTGCTTGCAAAAGCGCGGGCATTTCGGCAATTTCATCGAGAAGAAGTGTTCCTCCGTCGGCTAACTCAAAGCATCCGGCGCGCCTCGACGCGGCCCCGGTGAAGGCACCCTTCTCATGTCCGAAGAGTTCGGATTCCATCAGAGTTTCAGGAATCGCCGAACAGTTAATGCCAATGAACGGCTTATCTCTTCGGGGACTGAGATGATGAATCGTGCGGGCGACGAGCTCTTTGCCGGTTCCCGATTCTCCGGTGATCAAAACCGATGCGGAAGATGGAGCAACTTGTTCAACTAAGGAATAAACCTCGCGCATCGGCGCCGAGTTACCTACCAACTCACCGAAAGCCCCACGATCCTGCAACTGCCGGCGCAAAAGTTCGTTTTCGCGTTTTGCATCCGTAAGTTCGAGCGCGCGATCCAACACAGCTCGAAGCTTGTTCGCGTCCACCGGCTTCTCGAAAAAGTGATAAGCGACCTCCTCCTGGATGGCTCGCACGGCCACCTCGACGGTGCTTTTCTCAGCCAGGAGAATAACGGGAATAGCGGATTCCTGATCCCGAATTTCACGCAAGACATCAAAGCCGTTTCCGGAAGCCAGGGAAGTGCTATCGATTATCACCGCCGGATCGGTCTTGACGATGAGATCAAGTTTCGGAGAACTGTCGCGCTCAAGGACTACGTCGTAACCCCACGACGCGATCAGTTGTCGAAGCGCTTCACCGCTATTTGCATCAGCGTCTATTACTAGTATGCGACGGGATGAAAGTGACATCATCTGGAAGTTTAGCATGAACAGGCACACGCATTCTTGCTGGGGGTTGATTGAAGCGTGACGGGAAGCACCAGGGCGTTTTCGCCGGAAATTTTCCATTCATCATTTTTCAGTGGTCATTTTTCATTTCAGAAATGCGCATTCGATTTGAAGCGTAGCTTGCCGATGCATGTTTCTCAGGAATTACAGAATCTGGAGCGGTGAAGACGGTGTGAAAACTCAAAAAGCGTACGATAATTTGCAGGTTAGGAAGGGTGGCATGCCCCCGCGGGAGCGCCAAAGGCGCGACTGCTTGGGTATTGTCTCAATAGGACATCAGATAAGAAGGGATCTACTTATTTGCAAAATAATCGGCGATGGCGCGAGCAAGGGAAGGAATTGTAAATTGCTCAGGCTGAATTTCGACTCTTAGACCAAAGTCGGCCGCCGTGGTCGCCGTGATATCGCCAATACAAGCAATGACAACTCCTGAGAGAGCTTTGCTGAGGTCCTGCGTGTCGAAGAGTTGGGCAAGATTTCTCACGGTGGACGAACTGGTGAAAGCTATGCAGTCGGCGCTTCCTGAAAGCATGGCGGCAACGCGTCCGCGATCCAAAGTTTCGGGAAGACAGGTTCGATAGACGGGGACTATGTCGACTCTGGCCCCGGCATCCTGCAATGCCCGCGGCAGATAATCACGCGCCACAGACGCTCGCGGGATTAATACGTTCAGACCTTTCAGCCCATCCGGAGCGCCCACAAATCTTTCCAGCGCCTCGAAGACACCTTCCGCTTTAAACTCTTCCGGAACGACATTTACATGAACATGTAGATCGCGCAGCCTATCCGCGGTCGCTTCGCCGATTGCACAGATTTTGAGTTCGTCTATGTCACTCGTCTCACGTTTGTGCGCGTCGAGTCGCTTGAAAAAATATTCAACACCATTCACGCTGGTGAAAATGATCCAATCGTAACCATAGAGATGATCGATGGCCTCATCCAGGCGTTCGTAACTTTCGAGTTCCCGAATTTCGATAGTCGGGCATACGATTACGCTTGCGCCAAACTGTTCGAGTTGGGTGACAAATTCATTCACCTGAGCTTGAGCGCGGGTAATAACGACAGAGCGGCCGGCAAGCGGTTGAGGTTTGGTAACTGCAGGATGGTTTTTTTCGAGGTCAGTCATCGGTCAGGCAAATCTGCGTGTGGGAGTTCCAGCTTTAGCTTATTTCTAAGTCCGCGGCGGCTTGCCGCTTTTGACAAATAACGCGCGAAGCGCGTCAAGTAAACAACACTTCAAAGACTTCGAACAAATTCCATTCGAAATGCCGCATTCATGCGGCTAGCCCGAAGGGCGATTAGGCCAGCCGTTATACGGCTGGTTCAAGGGGGCGAAAATACTGTGAGGCTGTTTCAACGGCCTTCTCACTGACTCTTATAATGTCCGGCTGATGCACTCACCCGGGGCTAAAGCAGGTTTGGTGAAAGCGCGCTAAAGCGCGCTGATCAGAACGATGATGCCCTCCTCAACCAGCGCTAAAAGCGCTGGCCTAACGGCCCTTCGGGCTAGCCCGATGAATCGGGCATCCATATTGTCGCGCCTTTGGGGCTTTCGCTAGCCCGCCCGCCATATAGTTTAGAGTACAAGCTTTAGCTTGCTTTTCGCCGACCCATGCAAGCTAAAGCTTGTACTCTGAACCAAGCTACTCCTCTGCCAGCAGCTCGGCTGCACCATTCGCGAGGAGTTGTTCCGCTAGGCGCCTACCTAGTTGCTCAGCGTCGTCGAGTGATCCGGAGATTCGATCTCTCACTATCCGTTTTCCTTGCGTGTCGGAGATCCAGCCATCTAGTCTGATTCGCTTGTCGCGGACAACCGCGTAGGCCGCGATCGGCAATTGGCAGCCGCCACCGAGGCTGCGCAGGAAAGCGCGTTCGGCGGTGCAAGTCAGCCTGGTAAATTTATGATCCAGCTTGCCGAGCGCTTCAATTGTCTGCGCCTCCTGGGCGCGCGCTTCTATCGCGATGGCGCCCTGTCCGGGGCAGGGAAGCATTTGATCACTCGAAAGCGCCGCGCTTATGCGGTCTTCAAATCCCAGTCTTCGCAGACCCGCGCAAGCCAGCACAAGAGCATCATACTGACCCTCGTCAAGCTTGCGTAAACGCGTGTCCACATTCCCGCGAAGCTCCTTGCAAACAAGATCATTCCGGAGATGTTTTAATTGGGCCAATCGACGCGGGCTGGAAGTTCCTACAATCGCGTTCTGAGGCAAACTCTCGATTGATGGGTTGGACGGGTGTTTCAGCCTTCGACCTAAGACCAATCCATCGCGGGGGTCTTCACGCTTACAAATTGCAGCGATTACCAACTGCTCAGGAATAATTGTGGGCAGGTCTTTCAATGAATGCACTGCCACGTCGATGCGACCATCGAGGAGCGCCTCCTCTAGCTCCTTCGTGAAAACTCCTTTGCCGCCAATCACCGAAAGTGGATCCGTTTTTACGTCTCCCGTCGTCTTAATGATCTCAATGCGGACCTCCTGGGAAGGGTTGAGAAGCTCGAGTCCGGTTTTGACAATTTGCGCCTGCGTAAGCGCAAGCTTCGAACCGCGAGAGCCAATTACGAGCGTGTCTTTCATGTGGGGTTCAAGGACAGAACTATTCTTCGAGGCCGAAGATATCACGCCATGCCTGAATGGTGTCGGCGTCGCTCGCATCATAAGAGCGTCGCATATGGCTAAGGACGGGATGGGAGATCTTGTTGACGGTGGACATCAACAACGCCTCGATAGCGCTCTCCTGTTCGGCGGTCAAATGGCCGAGCCGATGACGTTGGCGTGTCAGCTCCAGCCTGGCGATGTCGTGGAGTTTTTGACGAAGCGCGCCAATAGTTGGCCCGATGTCTAAGACGCGAAGGGCTTGCTGGAACTGCATAATCTCTGATTCAACTATCAACTCCGCCCGCTCAGCTTCGCGCTCGCGCTCGCGAATGTTAGACGAGACTACTGACTCCAGGTCATCAATATCAAAAACGAAAACGTTTGGAATTTTGCCGATTGCCGGATCGATATTGCGGGGGACGCTGATGTCGATAAAGAAAGACGGTCGATTTCGACGCTTGCTTAACGCAGCGCGGGCCATTTGTTCTGTAATCACATAGTGGTCGGCCGCAGTGGAACAAATGACAATGTCGGCCTCCGCGAGATAGTTGGATAGTTGTTCGAAGCCAACGGTGGTCGCTCCAAGCTCACGGGCCAGTCGCTCTGCCGGCTCTTCCGTTCGGTTAGCGAGCAGCACACGAGTCACACCTGCATTAAGCAGGTGGCGTGCGGAAAGTTCGGCCATCTCTCCAGCACCGATTAGAAGCGCCGTTTGACCTTCCAAAGAGTTAAAGATTTTCTTGCCGAGCTCCACGGCCATGTAACTTATTGAGACGGCATTAGTGCCAATCCCTGTTTCAGTGCGCACGCGCTTCGCTACTCGAAACGCGTGATGGACCAGCCGGTTTAATACACGACCCGCCGTGCCGGCTTCAAGCGCAATTGAATACGCGCGACGAACCTGGCCGAGGACCTGGGGCTCGCCCAACACCATCGAATCAAGCGACGAAGTGACACGAAAGAGGTGACGAACGGCCTTGTCGTCCGTGTGCCGGTAAAGGTGTGACTCGAAAAACGAGCGAGGGAGTTCGTCTGTTCGGCTGAGAAATTGAATCACCCGCTCAGTAGTTTCGTTAAGCCGCCCGTTGGCGGTTTCGGTAAGCACCTCCACCCGGTTGCATGTTGAAACAATTAGTCCTTCTCTAACAACGTCACCATCTACAAGCGTGCGCAATCCCTCACAGCACGCGTCCTGGGTGAACGCGAGACGCTCGCGCACCTCGATGGGGGCGGACTTATGATTGACTCCTACAAGGACAATGGACATTACACAGTTCTACGCTAACAACTTCTTTTTAAACGGCCGGACTTATTCGTTGCTTCAGATTTCTCCGCGACACAAGTGCCGCTTCTAAGCGAGTAAAGTTAGAAAGAGTCGCTTCTAAAACGGATAAAAGTTCAAAATAATACGAGCCCCACCAGACTAGCCGAACACGTGGTAGCCACCCATAAGCCGGGCGCCGAAGAACGTGCAGAGAACCAGGCCAAATCCAACTACGCCCATCCATGCCGCTCTGCGCCCGCGCCAATGAGAGGTTGAACGATACAGAATCAGCAAGAGGTAGAGCATCCATGTAAGTGCTGCGAAGATCTCTTTCGGGTCATTGTGCCACAACCGCCCATCGCGTGACGATGCCCAGACCATGCCTGTCGCAATGCCCACAGTTAACAAGGTAAGGCCGATTGCGGCCGAGCTTGTAGCGATTTCATTAATAGTCGTTAATGAGGGAAGGCGATGAAATATCGCGCTGAAGGTTTTTAGCTTTAGCTCGCGCTCTTGCAGCAGATACATGATGCTGGCAACAAAAACTACGAAAAACGCCGCGTAAGCAAACAATAGCAGTGTAGTGTGCACCGGGAAGAGCCACGTGGCGGAGAGACTAATTGCTTCCGCTGAGCCCTGAGTCGCTGATCTCGTGATGATGGCGACAAAAATCAGAAGGGAGACAAGGGGGAGGGTAAAACTACCGAGTGGTCGTGCGCCATAGCGATACAGCACCAGGCCATAACTTGCCACCAGGGTCCAGGCTAAAAAAGAGAGAGTCTCGCGCAAATAAAAGAGTGGATAATGTCCGTAGATGGCCCAGTCGGCAACTAAGGCAGCCGTATGGAGGACAAAACCTGCCGTCATAGACCATTCAGAAACGCGCTGAAGCGCCCGACGTTTATTGATAAACGCAAGCACTGCGTGAATCGCGGCTACGACGTAAGCCGCCAGGACGGCAAGCAATAGGGATCTCATTCTGGTGGATGGTTTGTGACGGAGACAATTCTAATTGATGAGTAAGGACGCGGCAAGGAAGGAGTTTTTCCGGGAGTGGCTCGTTTGAAAGTTTAAGCTTGCCAAATGAGACTCAACTTCTTATTGGGACCGCGGGTGGCTGAGCCGCGACAGGGCGGGCGCCGCCATTAAGAACGGCATCCCAGGAGCTTGCGCCCGCAACCGAACAGGACGCTCGCCTGAAGTCGTCTTGTTAGCCCGCTTAACTCATGCTAATTATAATCAGACAATAAGTAGTGCAGATCTGGTGTCTCTTACTCCAAAGAGGTTTTCGGATTGACAGTGCCTGACCGAAACGATGCCTGGGAATTGTTGTGTGAATACACAAAAGGCGAGAGTTTGCGCAAGCATGCCCTGGCAGTCGAAGCCGTGATGCGGGCGTCTGTTGAGCGATACGGCACCGGTGATGATGACCGAGACGAATGGGGACTGGTCGGACTGCTGCATGATTTCGATTACGAGATGTTTCCCTCGGCCGACCAGCATCCGTTCACCGGCGCAAACATACTTTGCGGGCGCGGTTATTCGGATCGATTCATCCGGGCTATCATGGGCCACGCCACCTACACGGGCGTGCCGCGCGATACAGCAATGGCGCGAACTCTGTTTGCTACAGATGAGCTTTGCGGTTTTCTGGTAGCTTGCGCATTGGTTCGTCCATCGAGGAGCCTTGACGATCTGGAAGTTGCTTCAGTCAAGAAAAAACTCAAGGACAAAGCCTTCGCACGCTCAGTAAATAGAAATGATATTCAGCAGAGCATTGAAGAACTCGGCGTCGATATGGATGACCACGTTCGCTTTGTAATCGACGCACTACGCCCGATCCAGGAGGCTATTGGGTTGAATCATCGAGCTGCGGTTTTTGAGTAACGGACTTAATCAGCTTCCTTTAAGTGGTCGCGGCGTTACGACAAGCTGAAGCTTATCGGACATCAAACTGACCAGTACCCGATTCTTTGCGTTTCTTTGCGAAGGTCTCTTGCGTACTTTGCGGTTAAGTCCTGAGGCTTGAGTTAGGTAGTGCGGCGTGGTGAGCCTGGCTGGGGCCGAAGAGGCTCACGTCGGGCCGTGTAGACCGAAGCGAGAACAAAGCCCGCGATAGTTAACAGCAACGCGATGATCGTCGTCAGTGCAGCCTGCAACCTTCGGCGACGTGCCGTGTGGCGATAAACGAAGATCGTGGCAAGCAGCACAGTTAATACCGGAAGCAGAAACGTTGATAGCACAAGCAAGCCAGGACTTGTGATCGGGCTGAGCGATGAAAAGACGGAAATGATGATTGCTATAGACGAACCCGCTCCGACAAGCGCGGCGAGCACCGAGGAGAGGAATACCAGCTTCAGGCGCATTTGATTGTATCCTTCAGCGGTCTTCGTTGAACAAACTCGGGTTTGTAGGACGTCAGACTCGCCAAGGATATCACACCACTCAAGGTGACTGAGCCGGCGGACCCTCTGAGTACACGCGTTTCCGGAAGGACTCGTTTTCAAAAATATGGTTACTAGAAGCGCCCTAATCTATCTCTCTCGACAAGAGGGATTAAAAGACTTCGCGGCTCGTTTTCGGCCATTTAAAAAATTAACTACGCGCTTTGTTGCCGGCGAAAATATCGATGAAGCAATTGCTGCTATTCGAGAATTGAATGCCGAGCGTTGCACTGCTTCTTTCGATCACCTTAACGAGTCGGTTGCAAATCCGCCGGAAGCCGAGGCCGAAGTAAAAGAGTATCTCCGCATACTAACCCGTATTGACGACACCGGAATCAACTCTAATGTCTCGATTAAGCTCACGCAGTTTGGTCTTGAACTCGACACAGAGCTCGCTTACAAAAATGCCCGTGCCGTAGTCGCGGATGCGGCGCGTCGTGGAAATTTCGTGCGCGTTGACATGGAAGCGTCCAACGTCACCCAACAAACAATCGACATCTTCCAGCGGCTGCGCGCTGAGTTTGGTTTGAATGATGTGGGCATAGTATTGCAGTCTTATCTGCGGCGAACCTACGACGACGCGCAGGAACTGTTGAAGCTGCCGGCCCGGATTCGCATTTGCAAAGGAGCCTACAACGAAACTCCCGAAGTTGCATTTCCGAACAAAAAAGACACGGATGACAACTACGTTCGGGTGATGCAGTTGTTGCTTTCAAGCGGCGTTTATCACGGAATAGCGACTCACGATCCCAGGATGATTGAGGCCACGATCAATTTCTCCCAACGCGAAGGAATTGGGAAAGACGCTTTTGAATTTCAAATGCTCTATGGAATACGCCGCGATCTTCAGCGTCAGCTCGCAAAAGATGGCTTCAACATGAGAGTTTATGTGCCGTACGGAAAACACTGGTATCCTTATTTCATGAGACGACTGGCAGAAAGACCGGCAAACATCTGGTTTGTCCTGAAGAACCTGCTCAAGGGCTAGCTAACCATGGACAATATCCTCTGGATTCTTTGGATTGTGCTGGGCGTGGTCCTAATCGTGGCTGAGGTTTTCACCACCGGGTTTGTGCTGCTGTGGTTTGGCATCGGTGCTTTAGCTGCGGGCTTCGCCGCTCTGGTTGGCATCAACAGTCTAGCGGTACAGTTTGCCATCTTTGCTCTGGTTTCCGTTGCACTCACCGCCGCCTCGCGCACAATCTTTGTAAATTATTTCTCGCGCGAAAAAACCGGCGACTCCCTGCGTACCGGCGTTGACTCTTTGCCAGGAAAAATCGGAACAGTGGTTTCTTCCAGCCGTGGGGCAATGCAGGAAGGCGCGGTTAAAGTTTTCGGTTCAACCTGGACAGCTTATCCGTCTCCGGGCGAGTCGCCGCTCGAAGCAGGCGAGCGCGTGCGTGTGGAAAGGATTGAAGGCTCCTCAATCTATGTTCGTCGAATTGATGACAGTTCTGACTGGAGACAGCAGGCGCTGTCGGAGTAAGGTCCCATAAAGGTTAGACCGTAAAATTCAATTCCAAATAGGTTCCACACGCAACACGGAACTACCTCCTGCACCAGGACCGCGAGCGGTAGCGACTGTGTGAAAACCCAGAAGGGCGTACGGTAATTTGCAGGTAAGGAAGGGTGGCTTGCCCCCGCTCGA
>JBHEMV010000089.1:10531-11433 GCA_046262375.1 Pyrinomonadaceae bacterium | reverse complement strand
CCGTTGGCGCTCGAGCGGGGGCAAGCCACCCTTCCTAACCTGCAAATTACTCTGCGCGCTTTTTGGGTTTTCACACACTCTCTACCGCGGGTGGTACTGACAAAGCAGCGCGCCTGCCGTAGCCTTTTCGAAAGCGCCAGAGGCCCGGACAACGTCAATCATGGCGCCCTGGTCTCGTCGATATAGGGACGCATCTCGCCGATAAATTTATCGCTGTTCACAATACTGCGAAGCACAATCCTTATCGCTTCTTCCGGGAAACCTGATTCCAGGGTGAAGGTATAGCCGGTAAAGATATCCCCAGAGGAGTCGGCTCCCCAAAAAAGAAAGGCACCGTCGCTTAGTCTCAACAATAAACGCATTAGACCCGCACTCTTCTTAACTTTGTCAACATTGATGTAGGCGTTTTTGTAATGTGGATAAATCCGAAACCCAATCGTATCGTCGGGCGTCACGCTTATATTGATCTCTAAACTGTCCGCGTTTATCAGGCCGGTTCTCAACGAGCCAACATAGATGAACGGCTTTTTTGAGCTCCGTGTGAAAGAGACCTTAATATCCGGCCCGACCTTAGCGAGCAATTGAGCTAACTGGTCCCTGGTCCGGAGTCGAACGGCTTCCTTATTCTCCTGAGCATAGACCGGGGTCCCCGCGCGGGCAGCCCGCGTGGGGTGGTAGACCGTAGGAACGCTAAGCATGACCAGAATAAACAAAACGCTTAGAAAAGTTCGCAGCATGGGCGTCGTCCTCCATTCATATTTTTCAAATCCAAAGCAGAGCCTTCTAGGTGAAATCGGAGCCGAAGTCAATCTTTTCTGCGTACTGGGCCAGTTTGAGTCGATTGAACGTAACCGCCTGGCCCACCAAAAGTGTGTCAAAACTCGGGAGAATGAAATCAGCCG
>JBHEMV010000089.1:0-10503 GCA_046262375.1 Pyrinomonadaceae bacterium | reverse complement strand
CTACCGCCAACGGTTCTGCATTGTGCGGGGATAGGGTGGTTCTTTCAGCAGCTATCTCCGAAGCAACTTCATCAGACGAAACAACGGATAACTGACAGCCAGTAGCACCATGGCGTAGATGCTGTTTCTTGTGTCACTTACTATTGCTCCCGCCAGAAATAGAACTGATCCGAGCAGCGCCAACGCAGTGGTCCATGGATAACCCCAGGCGCGGTAAGGCCTCTCCTTGTTGGGCTCGCGGCGGCGTAACACAAACACCGAAATGAAAGAAAGCGTGTAATTGGCGACGAAGAAGAACGCGAGAACCGTGATGACCTTCTCAAACGTTTGCCCGAAAACAATAAACAGTAGAGCTACGGCCGCACTCGTAAACAACGCGACCGTGGGAGTGCCGCCTTTGTTAACCCACGCAGCCTGCTTGGCAAAGAGCCCATCCCGGCTTATGGCAAACAGGACGCGCGTGGCCATCAGATGATAGGCGTTGATGGCGCTGAGCATCGAAAGAATGGCCAGGGTTCGAAAGATCGTATCGCCGTTGCGGCCAAAAAGTTCCTGGGCTGCTGCACCGGCGGCATAGTCCTGGCCCGAAGTCTTCGAGATCCCCAGGACGTAAAGCAGCGCGAGATTGACCAGAAGATAGATAACAATCACCAGAAGAACTCCACCAAACATGGATCGTGGAATGTCGCGTCCGGGATTGGTGATCTCTTCAGAAAAATAAACCACGCCGTTCCAACCGTCATACGTGTAGATAACAGATTGCAGTGATAAAACCAGAGCAACGATCAAGGTAAATCCCGCCGGTGCAACTTGAATCGCAGTGGTAGCCGAAGAGCTTTGTCCGCCCAGGACGAATGCGGCAGCAATGAGTGCAAGGAAAGCAAGTGACTTGAGGAAGCTGGTAATATTCTGCGCAGTGCTGCCCCAAATGATTCCGCGCCACTGCAAGACAGCGAAAGCGATCGCTACGGCTGCTGCCACAAGCACGGCGCTTTCATTCAGCGCCGGAATCAACGGCCCGGCGAACTTTCCAATCAGAAGCGAAACTGCCGCGGCAGAACCGCAGGTGGATATCCAGTCGCTCCAACCCACGATGAACCCGGCATATTCCCCCAAAGCATAGCGCACAAACACATATTGCCCGCCGGATCGGGGGATCATCGCTCCGAGTTCCGCTAAAGAGATCGCGCCGAGCAATGCGTAGATTCCACCCAGAACCCACACCGCGATAAACAGCCACGGATGATGCAATCGGTCAGCGATGGAGCCTGGTGTGCTAAAAATCCCACCGCCAATGGTGTTACCAATAATTACTGCGAGCCCAAAGCCGACGCCCAGAACTCGCAGCAGTCGGCCACGCCGATCCGTAGTTGACGTCGTCTCCGTCACAGCCACGACTTCCTAACAGGGAATGGCATTCTAACCTTAGAGAGCTTGACTTGATCGGTTTCTTCGGTTCTTGAGCTTCTCAAATTAAAGAGGCAACCAACTAAGTAAGTACTGTTCGACTTAGACATCTCTGGACCTTGCTCTTAATACTTCTTCTCAAAAAGCCAGACCTTTGACTTCTTAATTACTCATTGATGGAACCATTGCTCAACAACAATACCTCAGGGTCGGGAAGGGGGAACTGCACCCTTCCTAACCTGGAGCTTATCTGACTTGAAATATCTTTATAAGCTGTCAAGTCGACAGACAGCTGGTGCAGGGCAGGAGCGGGGGCATGCCCCCTTCCTGACCTGAGAGAGTCTTTAACTTGAAATCTTTATGCAATCGACAGCGATTTTAAGGTATCGACAGCGATTTTAAGGTATATTTACCCCATCCCCAGAGTTTCGACGCAATTCTCAAAGGAGCTCGTCCCGATGAAAAAACACGCCCAGTCGTTTGTAGCCATTTTTCTCCTCGCTGCTCTTTTCGCCGCGGGAGCGCTGGCCCAGAACGGAGTGATCGTTCCTGCTGACAATCTAGTCGCTGAAGGCATCAAGCCGATTCCCGCCTCAATGGTTGAGGATGCCAGGCGATATACGGAATTCCGCCGCGCGAGCCTTTCGAGCTGGCATCCTACGCGCCGGGAAATGCTGATTAGCACCCGGTTTGGTGATACTGACCAGGTGCATGTCGTCAAATCTCCCGGTGGCAATCGCCGGCAAATAACGTTTTTTCCTGAAAGAGTGGGTGGGGCTTCTTACCAGCCTACCACTGGCGACTATTTCGCTTTTAATCGGGACGTAGGTGGCAACGAATTTTTCCAGTTATATCGCTACGACATGAAAGATGGCGCGGTGACCCTCCTTACGGACGGAAAATCCCGAAACACTGGCGGCGCATGGGCAAACGCGGGCGATCGCCTGGTCTATACCTCCTCGAGGCGCAATGGCCGCGACGCGGATCAGTACATAATTAACCCGGCCAATCCTAAGACGGATCGTTTGCTTCTTCAGCTTGATGGCGGTGGGTGGGGTACTGCGGATTGGTCACCTGACGACAAGAACCTCCTGCTTTTCGAATTTATTTCAGCGAATGAAAGTTATATATGGATTGTTGATGTGGCCACCGGCCAGAAGACTCTATTCACGCCCAGGGGTGGGGAAACGAAGATTTCTTACAGTAGCGGAGCCTTCAGCAGAGACGGACGAGGGCTTTACGTCACCACCGACAAGGACTCCGAGTTTCAACGCCTTGCATACGTTGACCTGGCGACAAAGCAGCACACTTATCTGACGGATCACATCAAGTGGGACGTTGACGAATTCGCTCTCTCCAGGGACGGGCGCAGCATAGCGTTCGTCACAAACGAAGACGGCATCAGCCGCCTCCATCTGCTTGATACGAAAAGCCGCAAGGAACGACCAGTCCCCGACTTGCCTGTTGGTATAATTGGAGGCCTGCAATGGCACAAAAACTCTCGCGACCTCGGGTTCGTCATGAATTCGGCGCGTTCGCCCGTGGATGTCTATTCGCTGGACTCACGGACGGGAAAGGTTGATCGCTGGACGGAAAGTGAAACGGGTGGACTGGATACCTCAACGTTTTCCGAGGCTGAGTTGGTTCGTTGGAAGAGTTTTGATGGTCGCATGATCTCCGGTTTTCTATATATGCCACCACCGCGTTTTACCGGTCCGCGACCTGTCATGATAAATATCCACGGCGGGCCAGAGGGACAATCTCGCCCTTCTTTTCTTGGCCGGAGCAATTACTTTTTGAATGAACTTGGCCTAGCAATACTCTACCCGAATGTGCGGGGCTCATCTGGATACGGCAAGACCTTTATTAAGCTGGACAACGGATTTCTCCGCGAAGACACCTACAAAGACATTGGAGCGCTTTTGGACTGGATCAAGACGCAGCCGCGACTTGATGCGAATCGCGTAATGGTGACCGGAGGCTCGTATGGAGGCCACATGACATTTGCCGTGGCCACCCGTTACGACGATCGGATTCGCGCTACGCTGCCGGTAGTCGGCATTTCCAACCTGGTGTCATTTTTGGAGCGTACTGAGGCGTATCGGCGCGATTTGCGCAGGGTTGAGTATGGTGACGAGCGCGATCCAAAGATGCGTGAGTTCATGCTCCGTACCGCTCCTTTAAACAATGCCAAGAACATTACCAAGCCGATCTTTATTGTTGCGGGCGGCAACGACCCGCGCGTACCGCTGAACGAAGCTGAGCAGATGGTTAAGACGGTGCGGAAAAACAACAGTTCCGTCTGGTACTTAATGGCTAAAGACGAAGGCCACGGCTTCGCCAAGAAGAAGAATGCGGACTTTCAGTTTTACGCCACGGTGATGTTTATGAGGGAGCATCTTCTGAAGTAGAGAATGATCGGAAAACAGAACCACTAACCATTAAACTTCAGCCTCCTCTCAGGTTGGGAAGGGGGCAAAGCGCGCCCCCGCTCCAGTTCAAGCTTCAACACTACTCAACCTGAGAGGAGTCCGGTTATTCAATGTTTGCAGCATTGCCCCTCAAAAGTCATGGACCATGTCAGGTTCGGCTTTGCCGCCGGATGTGCGGCGGTGGCTATGCCCCGCCCACAACAACCAGATTATTCCTGGGCTATGCCCCTGGTCCGGGCTTAGCCCTACGGATTTAATGGGCCAAAGGCCGCACCAAGGGCATAGCCAAAAATGTGAAAGTCAGCTCACGGCGGGGCATAGCCACCGCCGCACATCCGGCGGCAAAGCCGAAGGAGCACAAAGACTTTTAGGCAAAGCCAATGCTTGCGGATCCGGATCTTAAGCGGGGGCGCGCTGCGCTTTGCCCCCTTCCCAACCTGTAAATTCTCTTAGCTTGTGTGGCTGCATCAATGTTGATGGGCTTTGGATCGTGAGTGGGGTTTCGCAAAATAACAGGCACCTGGGCTTACCTTTCCAGCGCCGCGTTGAGATCGGAATGAAGCAGGCGATGAAACAAATGTTCGCCTGCTTCACGGCGTACGGATAAGCGTCCCGCATTGTAAGCTTGCGAACCCAAGCCCCGCTGCACCGATTTGCAGATAGCAACATCCTCATCCTGAATGCGCTGGCCCACGTCCACGCTGGCCCGGTTGCGCTCGGCCGCCGCAGCGGAAACATCCGGAAAGTAAAAATCAAAAATAACTTCGGTCTTATCGACGCCAAGAGGAATTACGAGATTCGTGTCCATCGCTCCCTGGTACCAGTTGATCATGAAGTTCGGATAGATCCAATAGTAAAGGGCGCGTTCGCCTTTGCGCACCGCGCCAGTCTCAGGCTCCGCCCCTTCGTTAACTATGGGACTCCACTGCAGGCAGAAGTGCTCACCATTCTCGATCGTGTACTTGCTGTAGTCGAGCACACTGTCCAGGCCTTTGTGCAGATGCGGCACGTGATAGCCGCCGTCAAGATAGTTGTCGACAAAGACTTTCCAGTTGCAATCAAAGGTGTAGTGGCGCCGCTCCAGCCACTGAAGGTTTTCAAGATGGAGAGGCCGCATCTGATTAACCAGGCCATTCCCGAGAAACTCTTCCAGGGAGTCACGACTTTGTTGTTCACCCTGCATTCCTACTCGTACAAATACCCACTTCTCCCACGTACCTACTTGAATTGGGACCAGGCTATTGGCGGAGCGCTCGAAGTTACAGACACCGGAGAAGTCCGGCGTGCCTCTTAGCTCACCTTCGAGCGAATAGGTCCAACCGTGATAAGGACAACGAAGCTGACTCGCTTTGCCTTCCGGTTCGGTCATAACGGCGGCAGCGTGGTGACGACAAACATTGAAGAAGGCTCGGAGAATATTGTCCCCGCCTCGAACAATTACTACCGGCTCTCGAGCGATCTCGGTGGTGAGGTATCGTCCCGGTTCGCTTACTTGCTCGAGTCGTCCAACCATCTGCCACGAACGCTCAAAGACCGTTTGCAGCTCGAGTTCATAAATGCGCTGGTCGGTATACCACGGTGCGGGAATCGTCCACGCCTTTTCGACCGGGTTATTGGGATCGTAGCTATGGATAATTTCTTTGAGAGAGCCGATCACGATAGCTTTCAGACGTCCTGGGTCTTGCGGCTGTGCCGCCTGATGTGCGGAAAGGCTATGCCTTTCCGTGATAATCATTATTTTTTCTTTGAGGCTGCGCCTCCCGTTGTGGGGTCGAGGCGTAGCCTCCGACTCATAAAGTCAGCCTCCCGGAAAGGCATAGCCTTTCCGCACATCAGGCGGCACAGCCGCAAGAGCGCGTTACCAGATCGGGGTTGCAGTCTTTCGCTTCGGATTAAAGAAAGGTGTCTTTACTACCGTAGCCCGCACACGATGTCGTCTCGCTTCGACAGTGATCTCAAATTGAAGTTGCGTGCCCGGGCGCGTGTATTCCCGTTTTACGGTGGCCAGCGCAATCATCTTCTTTAAAGTTGGTGACCAGGTGCTGGATGTGGCTTTGCCAACCTGAGTACCGTCTTTGAATACAGGCACAGCAACTCTCGAGGCAATCGGAGAAACTGCGGGAGGCAGGCCCACGTTTTCGTAAAGCGCTTCAACCTCGGGCCAGTCGATTTCCAGTCCCACAATTTCCCGCTGAGTCCCCAGCTTCTGTTCAGCAATCAATGCCGCCTGGCCGATGAAACGATTCTTGTTGAGATGAACCAACCTTCCCAGGCCCATCTCGAACGGTGAATACTTTTGTTCGTCAATCAGCGCCTTCTTGCTGCTGTTGAAATCAATGTCGATTAGAAGCAGTCCCGCCTCAATACGTGACACATCGAGCGCCAACATGCCGGCAGGATGGATATCAAAAGCTCGGCCTGCATCCATCAAAGCGTCCCAAACCTTCACAGCCCGCTCGGCTGCAACCCAGATCTCATAACCGAGATCTCCCGTGTACCCGGTGCGCGAGATTTCAACCGGAACTCCGGCAATCATTCCAGTTGTTACACGAAAGTATTTAAGGTTTTCCAGGTCCGCCTGCTTTACCAAACTCTTCAGCAGGCGACCAGAGGTCGGACCCTGTAGGGCCAGAGCGGCCAGGCTCTCGGAAATGTCCTCTACGTGCACATCCATGCCCGCCGCATTTTGGGTGAACCAGCGCAGGCTTGGATCCGCCGCTGTCCAGCGGTAGAAGTTCTCTTCCAAACGCGAAACTGTGCCGTCGTCGACTACTTTGCCATGCTCGTCGCACCACGGCGTGTAGATGACCTGGCCCACAGATACCTTACGCATATCGCGCGTGATGATCCGATCGACCAAACGCGTGGCATCTTTTCCACTGACCCGGTACTTGAATAACGGTGAGATATCGATCAGTGCCGCGGCATTGCGGATCGCGTTGTATTCATGTTCGTGATGCGGCTCGTAGGAGCTGACCGCGTAGTAGCCCGACCACTCGCGATAGTTCAAGCTCTCGCAGAGTTGAAATGTTCTGTCGTGAAAGGCCGTTCCGACAGGCATGGTCTACCTCAAAGGCGTGATTGTCAGGGACAGCGATTATAGATATGCTCGACCAACTTCAGCAAGCATAGCGACTCTCAGACGGACCATGTCGTTTGACCAAAATAAGAGCAATACGGTGTGTCTAAATCCTCCATTAATTCAGTGGAAGACTTACAGTCAAGGTTTATTTCTCAACAATCTAACTTGCAAACATGAGTGCCTTGTTTGCGGTGAGACTCTGCTTTGTTATTACTAACACCAAAAGCGTAGAATTGGTTTGGAAGGAACTATCCATGAGCACAACAGGCCGAGAGCTTCTGAAGTCGTTTGAGCTATTGCCGGATGACGAAAAACGGGAGGTGGCATCCGAAATTTTGCGCCGGACCTTTGCCTCTACACCTGGACTCGATGATGCGCAGTTGGAGGCCCTTTACGTGGAATTCAGCGAGGCGGATCGTAAGCTGGCGGAGGAAGGCATTGAAAACTACGAAAGAGGGCTAGCCGTTGAGGATACTGAATGACAGTCAAGCGCGGTGAGATTTGGCTTGCGGACCTCAATCCTATTCGCGGTTCCGAACAAGCCGGAACGCGGCCGGTCTTAATTCTTCAGAACAACTCTATTAACCGATTCACCAGCACGTTTCTTGCTATCCCATTCACGACTAATCTGCGGCGCGCTTCTCTTCCCACCTGCGTCATGATTCATAAGGGTAAAGGTGGACTATCCAGTGATTCCATAGCGCTTTGTCATCAACTGAGGGTGCTGGATAAATTGCGCCTAATCCGCCGCTTGGGTTTGGTAAGCGAGTCAACGCCGGCTCAATTGGATCGCTGTGTACTTTTCACTACCGGTATCGTCTAGGAAGCTCAGCTCAAAAACGTTTTCATTGCATGAGCAACAAATACGACGCCATCGTCATCGGTGGCGGACATAATGGACTGGTGAACGCTGCTTATCTTGCACGCGCCGGCAGGAAAGTCCTGGTGCTTGAGCGGCGCCATGTGCTTGGTGGCGCAGCAGTGACGGAAGAAGTATTCCCAGGCTTCAAGTTCTCTGTTTGTTCTTACGTCGTATCGTTGCTTCGTCCGGAAATTATTCGTGAGCTCGATCTGCCGCGACACGGCTTAGAAATCCTTCCGTTGGACGGAACGTTCACACCGATGCCTAACGGGGATTACCTGTGGCGGGTAAACGATCATTCAAAAACCCGTCGCGAGATTGCGCGACATTCAAAGCTGGACGCCGAAGCCTACGAGGAATACGGCAAAGCCATGATTGAAATGGCCCACTTCGTGAAGCCCATCATGAGCATGACGCCGCCCGATCCGACCTCGCTAAATCCTCGTGGATTGAGTGATTTACTTTTTTTAGCCCGGCGATTTCAGAAGCTGCCCGCCGACGATAAGTACAATCAGGTGCAGTTGATGACGATGAGCGCCGTAGATTTTCTCGATCAGTGGTTCGAGACTGACGTGCTTAAAGCTACGATGTCTGCGTCCGGGATTATTGGCACCTTTCTTGGCATTCGTTCACCCGGTACGGCTTACGTGCTCCTGCATCACTACATGGGCGAGATAGACGGCGCGTTTCGCTCCTGGGGCTTGTCACGCGGCGGGACAGGCGCGATTTCAAACGCGATAGCCGAGGCCGCGCGCGAGGCAGGGGCTGAAATACGCACCGAGGCGCCGATTGAAAAAATCATTCTTAAGAATGGCCAGAGTAAAGGAGTCGTTCTTCACGGCGGCGAGGAGATTTACGCGGACACGATTTCATCGAGCGTGGACCCACGCCTCACGTTCATGAAGATGGTTGGCAAAGAGCATCTACCCAATGATTTTGTGGAAGATCTAAATCGTTACAAGTATCGCGGCTCTTCCGGAAAGGTAAACTTAGCGCTCGATGGATTGCCAAACCTTAAGTGTCTGCCGGGTGTAGGCCCGCATCTGCGCGGCGCCATATCTATCTCGCCTTCCGTGGAATACATGGAGCGAGCCTACGATGAAGCCAAGTATGGCCGATTCTCACGGCGTCCTTACATCGACATTGTTATTCCCAGTTTGACTGATCCTTCGGTGGCGCCGCCGGGCAAACATGTTATGTCATGTTTCGTCCAATACGCTCCTTATAACTTGAAAGAAGGAACGTGGGACGAGAAGCGCGAAGAGTTTGGCGATACTGTGATTGAAACGATTGCCGAACACGCACCCAATATCAAAGATCTGATTCTAGATCGCCAGGTTTTGACTCCCCTGGATCTTGAGCGGGAGTTTGGTTTGTCAGAAGGAAATATTTTCCAGGGCGAGTTAACCCTTGAGCAACTCTTCTTTCTGCGACCCGCGCCGGGTTGGGCGCAATACCGCACGCCAATTCGCAACCTTTACATGTGTGGATCAGCAACGCATCCAGGCGGCGGCATCATGGGCGCGCCCGGTCGAAACGCGGCGATGCAGATGTTGAAGGATTTGAAGTAGGAGAGACATTCTTGTCTGTCGATCTTGCGGCTCGGCCGCCTGATGTGCGGAAGGTCTATGACCTTCCGTCGCGCTTTGAACGTCCGGCGCTGCGCCCCAATTGGGCATAGCCCATAAAAACTGGGCCGTCGCTCTCGAATTCAGTTCATGCAGTTTAGAGTCCAAGCTTTAGCTTGCTGCTGACGAAGACCACCAGCCTAAAGGCTGAACTCTGAACTTCTGAATGTATTCGGTGGGGCATAGCCGCCACCGCACATCAAGCGGCGAAGCCGCGTAGCCCGGGCGCAATAAATCTGCTGAATGCCTACATCGTACGACATCATCATTATTGGCGCGGGGCATAACGGTCTGGTCGCGGCCTGCTATCTGGCCCGGGCGGGATTGAAAACTCTTGTGCTCGAACGACGCGAGATGGTCGGCGGCGCATCGGTCACCGAAGAGTTTCACCCGGGATTTCGTTGCTCAACCCTGGCGCACTCCGCTGCCCCATTCTTTTCCCCGATAGCAAAAGACCTCGACCTTGCGCGACACGGACTTGAATTAATAAAGCCGGATGTTCGCGTACTCGCTCTTTCGCCTGAGGGTCGCGCTATTTGCATCTACAACGAATCGGCGCGCACGATTAGTGAAATAGAAAAGTTTTCCGCAAGCGACGCGAAGAGCTACCCGGAATTCGAGCGAAGCTTTTCGCGCATTGGCAAGGTGTTGGCGCCCTTGCTTACCAGGACGCCTCCTGCGATAGAACATTTCTCGCCAACCGAGCTCTGGAATTTTGGCAAACTGGGTCTGTCATTTCGCGGTCTCGGCAAGAAGGACGCTTATCGCTTGCTGCGCTGGGGACCAATGGCAGTGGCCGACCTGGTGGCGGAATGGTTTGAAACGGAGCTCCTGCGGGCGACGGTGGCAGCTCGAGGCATCTTTGGTGCGTTCGCCGGGCCGTGGTCCGCCGGCACAAGTACAGGTCTCCTGTGGCAAGCGGCGATGGGTGGTAGTCCCATTGCGCCGGCTTCTTTCGTGAAGGGGGGCATGGGTGCGCTCACTCAAGCCCTGGCGAGGGTAGCGCAGAGCGCCGGAGTTGAGATTAAAACCGAAGCCGAGGTTGAAAGGATCGAAGCGAACGAGGACAAAGCATCGCGGGTCACACTCAAG
>JBHEMV010000088.1:0-11450 GCA_046262375.1 Pyrinomonadaceae bacterium | reverse complement strand
TTGCGGGACTTAACCCAACATCTCACGACACGAGCTGACGACAGCCATGCAGCACCTTGCACTCTGTCTGGTTTTACCCAGAAGGCCCTATCTCTAGGGTTGTCAGAGGCATTCTAGCCCAGGTAAGGTTCTTCGCGTTGCGTCGAATTAAACCACATGCTCCACCGCTTGTGCGGGTCCCCGTCAATTCCTTTGAGTTTCAGTCTTGCGACCGTACTCCCCAGGCGGAATGCTTAAAGCGTTAGCGACGGCACCCGGGGACTATATAACCCCAGACACCAAGCATTCATCGTTTACGGCTAGGACTACCGGGGTATCTAATCCCGTTCGCTCCCCTAGCTTTCGCGCCTCAGCGTCAGTGTTAGCCCAGCAACCCGCCTTCGCCGCAGGTGTTCCTCTCGATATCTACGCATTTCACCGCTACACCGAGAATTCCAGTTGCCCCTTCTACACTCTAGCTCGACAGTATCACTTGACCGTTCCGAGTTAAGCCCGGAGATTTCACAAGTGACTTGTAGAGCCGCCTACGCGCCCTTTACGCCCAGTAAATCCGAACAACGCTTGCTCCCCTCGTATTACCGCGGCTGCTGGCACGAAGTTAGCCGGAGCTTACAAATGGTACCGTCATCATGGGGGGTATTGTCCCCCACTTATTCTTCCCATTCTTGCGAAGTTTACATTCCGAAAAATTTCATCCTTCACGCGGCGTTGCTGGGTCAGGCTTTCGCCCATTGCCCAAAATTCCCGACTGCTGCCTCCCGTAGGAGTCTGACCCGTATGTCAGTGTCAGTGTGGCCGACCGCCCTCTCAGGCCGGCTACGGATCGTCGCCTTGGTAAGCCGTTACCTTACCAACTAGCTAATCCGCCGCAGGCTCCTCTTCAGACGCGAGGTCTTTCGATCCCCCGCTTTAACAACTGTCACCATTAGGTGCCGCTGCATTATGCGGTATTAGCAACCGTTTCCGATTGTTATTCCCCATCCGAAGGTAGATTACCTACGTGTTACTCACCCGTGCGCCACTCTACTTGCCCCCCGAAGGGGACTTTCGCGTTCGACTTGCATGTCTGAGGCACGCCGCCAGCGTTGATTCTGAGCCAGGATCAAACTCTCGTTAGAATTTGTTCTCTGGAACATTATCGTACTGGTTGTTCAGTATCCGATAATGACTCTTCTTAAGAGTTTTGAACGCGAGCTTTATCGCTCGACGTTTGACTCTCAAAGATCATTGATATGGACACGCTCTATCTAGTTTTCAAACATCAATTCCAAATTGTATTTGGATTGCCTTACTGACGATAAACTTCGCCCCAAGCAAACGGAGACTTTAACCCATGGGATTCACTCTGTCAAGGCGCGTTCCGGCCTTTATCAGAGTTTATTTCGGAAAAAGAAAAGCGCAACATTCTCGCTAACGTCAGAGAGAAAAGCGACACTCTAAAGTGCCTTCCGAACCCTCAATTTCAATTCTCCGCTCAGCAGAACCGAATTATATGGCCAACCCGGTTCTTGTCAAGAGCGTTTCAAAATTTCACCTCAGTATGGCGACCGATTGAGATGCTCGATAGCGCAGCAAAGTTTGCTGCTGCTTTATGCGGCGGCCCGGGCTTTTAACTTACCAACGTGGTTGATGAGCTGAGTGATCTCACCGCGGCTGAAGACTGGTAACTTGCTACCTGAACCGGCCGGATTTGCCTTGGCCAGGAACGCTTCCAGACTCACTCGGTCGCGGTCTTGGCCATCGCCGGAAACGTAAAAGGCGGAAACTCTGCTCAATGCTTTCTTCGCCGTACTCTTTATCCTTAGTTCATCGGGACGCACAACCATAATAAAGAAGTCAGGATTGACGAATTCAGTAAAACTGTTGCCCTCGAGAAAAACTCCGACTCCTTTTACGCGATTAATGGCTTCCTTAATTCCGTCGGCGACCTGCACATCTGTCGCTATGACCCAGTGTACGTTTGCCGCGCCTGCGTCCCAGTAACGCCCGGTATCTTTTCCAGGAGTGTACGTGAGTTCGCGCCCCGAGCGAACGACAGCCTCATCCTCAAGCAGATGACTGACACAACACGCATTAGGATCTTTCCCACAGGAACGATAGTGGCCACGCGTCGTCTTGATAGCTTCCCATCCTGGAAAAGCAGGTAGCAGATCGCAGAGTAATGTGGTCTTGCCCACCTCAGAAGTGAATCCACCAACCGCGATGATTATTGGACGTGAAGCTCTGATCATTCTGATTAGTTTTGAACGAAACGACTTTCGCAGCAACGGACGACTTTTAGGACACAGAACCTGACTATTTCTTCTTCTTGTCTTTATTTCCCCCGTTTGGAGGGCTAACCTTCAAGTAACCTCTGCCATCCTTATAGATTCCATATTGAACGTCGTTGATTTGTCCGTTTTCATCCTGGACCCGAATAGTAAATGTCTTATTGTCCGGCGTACCCTGCACACGGCATGGGAGAAACCCTTTCAAATCGGGACTGCGATAAGCTGTGTAGTGTTCCTGATCGCGTTTGTCATACCCGAGCACGTAGATGCGATCGAAATCCGGCTCTGTCAACGTCTTCGGTTGATTAGAACTGCTTTTCTCAAGGATCACCCAACTTCCCGGCTTTGCTTCTTTGGCCGCGTCCTTGTTTTTTGCCGACCCGTCAGATTCAGTTGGTTCGCCGTCCAACCGTTGCCACGCCACAAACTCGCGACCGGTGCGATAAAAAATAATGTCGCTCGGCACGGCCAGTTCAACCTGCTTTCCATAAATCCAACCAGCCGGAGCCGGTGAGATCGACGAGGGCAAACGAACCTTATACCAAAGCTCGTTAGTTTCTTCGGGTTCGTTATCCGCCTGATTGTCCTTATTTCCCCGGCTCGTTCCCTGCTGCGCGCTTCCGGCCTTTGGAGCCGTGTCACTCTCTGTAGACTCCGAGCCTTTTGGCTTAGCCACGCGCTTCCACCCGATAATCTCGAAGGTTGATCCACTGTCGAGCCGCATCATTATGTTCTCATTGCCACTCCGATCAGGACTAAGGCGGAGGTTTGAGCTGGCACGGAGCTGACCCGACGCTTGAGCGGGAATGCTTTTGTCCTCATCAGACAATTTTCTGGAAGCCTGAAGGACGTCGTCAGGCATGACATTACGTGATTCGATCCAGCCTTCAGTAATATCTTCGTCGTGTGCCTGCACACGTAACCAACGCTCCTTCTTCGAATTGTCGGTAGGATCCTGCACATCCTGAAAGTCCAGGATATCGATCACATCGCCGCGATTGACTTCCAACAAATCGGCGGCCACGACGGCAGTTGAACTGCGAATCTGTGCTCTTCGGGCGACGACAACGCCCGTGTCGTTTTTCTTTGCCAGGGTGCTGCAGCCCGCCGCCAACCCAAGCGACAGCAAGATGAAGAGTCCTTTGTAAATAGACATCGTCGATTTGGTATTGGTGAGTGCCATTATTAACGCTTCGGCGAATCTCGCCTGGAGTAGTTTACCTCTCATATCCCAGGCAGCCGAGCAGCCTGCGTTGCGTTTTACTCAGGTCCTGTACAACAGTAAGCCTGGTCGCTTTGTTAACGTGGCTGCCTCTCTGAACGTGAAAACCATAGGAGCGCAGAAATGTATCCAGGTTAATTTTATCTGTTCCTTCAACGTAGACTCTGGCAAAAGATTCCATTCCGGGTTGTGCAGTCAACAACTTAATTATAGTCTCGGTTGCGCTTCCCTGTCCTGTCGCTTTCTGCTTAAAGAGTTCCTTGTACACGGTATCCAGAGAAGCTTTGCAATCACTACGACTTCTGAGCATCAAATCGTAGATAAATGCCACCAGCGTGCCTTTGTCATACACTAGGGGGGAAGACGTGGTCCAGCGACGTTCCGAAGCTCCCACCAGGGACAAAGTATCGCGCTCCGGGGAAGTCAGATAAGAATCATATACTCGGGCGATCGTAGCCAGGAAGTCTTCGAAAGAGATCAAGCCGAGGCGCAAATCCATTCGCAGCGCCTGGTATAGAGTGAAGCCCTCAAAAAACCAATCATAATCCCCTTCAAGCTTCAAAGAATTTGGCACCCATAGATGAAAGAGTTCATGGCTAAGCACAATTCCGAGCATCCTCAGCACCTCTTTGTTGCTCGCTCCGCGGCCTAAAAGCAATACCACAGCATCGTCTCTAGTTTCCGCACTCCACCTTTCAGGGCGCGCCTCCCCCGGATACGGTATTAGCATGAGAACCGCGCTGCGTTTGATCCCAAACCCGGTAACTTTCGAATACCCTTCAATTATCTTGCCGGCCATCTTTATAACTTCGTCATCCGAAAAAGGCCATTTACCCGAGGCGATTAGTGAAAAGGTGGTCGAGCCAATCCGCCTCGTCTTTTCATGCAGCGCCGGACCAATCAAAAACACAGCCTTCTCAGGATGGTCCGTTGAATACTGAACGCCGTCATTTTTTACGTTGGAAGTACTGATCCAGCCTTCGGGAAGTTCGAATTGAATCACCGCTGTGTTGAAATTGACGGACTCGTTCGTTGATTGAGGCAACAAATCTGCCAGCATCAATAATCCGTGCTGTCGATTAAGCCACGAAACATGCGACATCTGCGCAGGTCGTGCAGGCTCAATAACATTCACGTCATAACTAAATCGCGTAAACTTTTCGGATGCCTGGAATTCGCCAGGCGCAAGTTTTCGAACGGCAACAACCTCGCCAGTTGCCTTTCTTGCTTCAACCTTTTCAATCCGCTCACCCAGCCCGAGCACTCCACCATAAGTGTTGCGGAATGACAAAACGTTTACGGCTGAAGGAACTTCCGCGGCAATTCTGATCTTGGCTGGAGCAACCGAAGTGATTGTAATTCGAGCCCGCAAAGTCTGAGCATTAACACTCGTGAGGCTTGTAATGAAGAGAATCGCGCAAGCTGCGACAAGTGCTCCCGGTCCGGTCTGAAGAGAGAATTTTATTGCGGGAGACGGCCTTTGAAGAAGGAAAAGACCATACCGGGGATTCAGTGTGTCGTGCGAACCAAGTGGCGCAGTAGGGCAATTGACAGTGCGGGTAGGCATCCTTATATTACGGTTCAGGACTCTAACACACTGCTCAAAAACGTGACCAGAGAACGACATCCAGGATTAATAAGGCCGCGCCGTGCGTATTCTCGCGTGCTTTCTTTTCTCCTGCTCGGTTTCATCGTCTACGGAACCACGGTTGAGGCCGCACACAGTCACAGCCGCTTCCTCGGTTCGAACAATCACTCAAGCGCTGGTTCCTTTACGGATCCGGGATCGAGAATCAATCTGTATGGCAACTTAAGTGGCTGCAACGACTGCCTCATTTGCCAGCTTCACCAACAGTTCTCGGCAACCCTCATACCTATTCCCCCGAGCATCGGCGCGTCAGCCTTGAACTCGCGCTTTCTTAGCTTAAGCCCAGTCCCGGTTAGCTCTCAGACGAGTACCCCGCGTACAGGCCGGGCCCCGCCCCAAGACTCCTAAAGCCGCCACATTCGCAAGGTCATTTTGGCCGGCGAAAGCCAAGCGACGCGATCCAGTGTCTGTCAAAGCGAGAACAGACTGCGGGAAAAGCGATCGTGAACATTCAGGCGCATAATCAGGAGGCTAAGAAGCAATGGTCCTCAAAAATTCCTTTCGGCTGGCACTGTCATTTTTCATAACAGCGTTACTTTTTCAATCGATTTTCGCACAAGCGAGAATTGGTACAGTTCAGGGCACGGTGAAAGATCCATCGGGCGCACTCGTAAGTGATGCCGGCGTTGCCATTACGCAGCCAATCACCGGATACTCGCAAACCGTAAAAACGGATCAGCAAGGAGCGTTCAAGTTAGTTAATATTCCTTTCAATACCTACAAAGTGCAGGCCGAGGCACCTGGCTTTAATAAAGCTGAGCAATCAATAGACCTCGAGAGCACGATCCCGCTGAACATTAATTTTTCCCTGTCACTTATCGGGGCCACCGCTGCCGTCACAGTAACCAGCGATAGCTTAGCGATGCTTGAACATGACAGAACTTCATCAGATACGGATCTGAGCCAGGCTATTCTGGAGCGACCTTTGGGAGCGGCGCCATCCCGGGGGATAGAAAGCATAGTGGCATCCGCCCCTGGCTTTGTGACGGACGACAACGGACGCATCCATCCGCGCGGTTCTGAATCGCAGGTGCAGTATGTCATTGACGGCGTGCCGGTGACGGACAACATGTCAGCGGTTTTCTCCACCAGCCTTGATGCGCGAACCATGCGAACTGTAGAGGTGCTTACAGGTGGCATCCCTGCTGAATTTGGTGACAAGCTGGCGGGCGTAATCAACGTAAACACACGCTCCGGATTGGAAGGCCCAACACAAGGCGGCCTTTCGTTATCCGGCGGCAGTTTCTCGACTGGGGAGATAGCTGCCGATTTCGCAACTCATACCAGGAGATTTGGCTTTATTACGCATCTTTCGACAACCACCTCTCAGCGCTTTCTCGACCCGCCCACTATAGATAATTTCCACAACTTTGGTCGCACCGGTAAGGGGTTTTTCCGACTCGATTACCAGTTTGACCAGAATAATAGCCTCAGAGGTGCGTTTACGTTTGGCGGATCAAACTTCCAGATTCCGAATCGGCTGGAACAGGAGATTGCCGGACAGGATCTGCGACAGCGCTTGAGGGATAACTCGCAGAACATCACTTACCAGCACATCTTCTCGCCGAATGCAGTCGCCCAGTTCTCTTTCTTCAACCGTAACAGTCACGCGCGATTGAGCAGCAATCCAACTTCGACTCCCGTTGTCGCATTTCAAGATCGAATCCTGAAGAACTATGGCGGCGTTGGTTCACTTTCACTCACGCGCGGTAGTCATAACATTAAGTTCGGTGGGCAGTTTACTATCACTCCGCTCAATGAGAACTTCAGCTTCTATCCCAACACGGTCTTCGATGATCTGGTGGATGGAAACGGTAACGTTTTCGCAAACCCGATTAACAATTTCGATGCCGCACATCCTTTTCTTTTCGCAGGCACAAAAACGGGGCGAACACTGAGCGCTTACGTTCAGGACCGCTTCCCCATCTTTAAGAATTTCACGCTTGATGCCGGCATCAGGTATGACAATTACAGGCTATTGATCAGTGAGCAGGCACTCAGTCCGCGCATCGGTGTGGCCTACTATATTCCTCGCACGCAAACGACCCTGCGCGCTTCCTATAACCGGCTGTTCCAGCCGCCTCCGGCTGAGAACCTTTTACTTGCGAGTTCACGGGAAGCGGCGGCGATCTCGCCGATCAGTGTTCTCCAGGGCATCACCACGGTTTTACCTATACTGCCGGACAAGGCAAATTCTTTTGAGGTTGGCGCGCGGCAGCTCTTAAGCCAATACCTGCTGGTTGGTGTGACGCTCTATCAGAAGCGCATCCGGAACTTCTCTGACAAGGATCAGTTTTTTGAAACCGGAGTAATCTTCCCAATCGCAATCTCGTCCGGGCGGGTGACGGGCGAGGAGGTACGGATCGAAACGACTGATATCCGGGGCTTTCATGGCTCCCTTTCATATGCCAATGCTCGTGCCTATGGTGTCACACCAATCAACGGTGGCCTGTTTCTAGGTGAGGACACCCAGAGCCTCCAGGTGACAGGACAGAAGTTCGCGAATGATCACGATCAAAGAAACGAAGCGCAGTTTCAGCTCAGCTATAACCATGCGCCTTCTGGGTTGTATGCAACCTTCAATGGTCGTTACGACTCGGGCGTTCCCACCAACGTTGAGCCAGGTACGACGCTGGCGCAATTCACGGCACAAGGGTTCGATCCAAGACTCTACAATGAGATCGATTTTCAGCGCGGCAGAGTTCGACCCAGAACAGTTCTCAATTTTTCGGTTGGCGCGGACTTGCTCAAGAAAGAGCGGGTTTCAGTAAACCTTCAGTTCGACATTCAGAATCTGACAAACGAGTTATTTCTTTACAACTTCGAGTCCGTTTTTAGCGGTACGCACGTGGGGAATCCGAGGTTGTTCAGCGGCCGGCTGGGTCTTAGATTTAAATAGAAAAGGAACTTGCCTCGCTGGAGGAGCGTATTTCGTTGGTGCTGGACCTATAAATGGTACTTGACCGGCGGTTCCGGTCAAGCAGCGCTTCTTTCGTTGACAGGCAGATAACGCCTTTATAAAATACAGTCTATTCCGTGCCAGTCTTCTGCTCCTGTTCCCGGCTTTGGGAGTTAGTTATGAGTCTAATCAAGATTATCGTAATCACAATAATAGTGATTTTGAGTATCCTGCTTTTCGGTCGCTTCTTTATCTGAGCCGAATGGCTGCATGCTCCTGCCCGCCGCACCATTAAAAACAAACCCGGTAAATCTACGTCTGGTTTGCTACAGCTTCTCGCTACGATATTTGCTTTTGTTCCTTTTTGCCCTGCTTACCGTCACCGCCTCTCAACCCGGAATACTTCAAGCTCAAGAACCCGCGACCGGCGATGAAGTGGTCAGGGTCGACACGAATCTGCTCGTCTTCCCTATTCGAATACGAGACAAGCGCGGACCTGAAGCGACTGCATTAACTGAACGTGACCTTTTGTTAAAAGACGAGAAGCATATTACTCGAGGACTATATTTTTACCCGGGCGCGGACCGCGTTTCCCTGGTCTTTGCTCTCGATCAATCCGGTAGTTTGCGCGAAATCATTTCCCAGCAGCGCGATGCTTCGGTTGCGCTGTTTGGACGATTCGGAGAAAGGTCGCGAGTGGCAATCATCCGTTTTTCGGAGAAGCCATCATTGGTCGCACCATTTGGCAGAGACGCCTCCGCAGCTCGCGAGGCTTTCAACTTCCCGGTAGCAGCCAATCAACGCACAGCGATTTTTGACGCCGCGGCGGCAGCAGTGAATGCCTTTGAAAGACTTCCACGCGTTCGTTCTGAACGTCGAATCGTAATCTTGATCAGTGACGGACTCGATAACGCAAGCAGAACGAAGGCGAGTTCGGTAATCGCAGCAGCATTCCAAAGGCAGATCTCTTTCTATGTGATTCATTTGCCACTCTTCGAGCCGCGTGATGGACGGCTGGCGGTGCGCAGACCTGCGAAAGGCTTTCGCGAACTGGCGGAAAAAACAGGGGGCAAGTATTTCCTTGTCGGAGATTCTCGCTCAGCACTTGCACCAAAAACAAATTCGGCAAACAACGATTTGACGCCCGTCTTCCGGGCAATCGAAGAAGATTTAAAGAGCCAGTATCTCCTGGGCTTCTACATTGGGGAAGGATTGCGCGACGGGCGCAGGCACCGTTTTACGCTCAGCGTCCCATCTGGCGTCGAATATCAAGTGGGCGGGTATGGTTATTCACGAACCCACGAGTTTTTTAATGTTACCCCGCCTTCCACTCGGCAGAAATCCCCCTAGTTGACTTCGTTACTCCGCGACTTGCGTCTCGCCGGTTGATTCGGTAAACATGCGTGGTTCCCAAGCGGGCAGCTTGGGGTGCAGTAGCTTTCAAATCCGAAGTCATCTACCCATAAACAATGACCGAAAATCAGGAACTCGGCTTGCGAAGGATCCGGCGCGCCCTGATCAGTGTTTCCGACAAGACCGGAATTGTGGATTTCGCACGCGAATTAAAACTCTTCGACGTCGAGATCATTAGCACCGGTGGCACTGCCGCCGCGTTGCGGCAGGCTGGTATCAACGTGCTCGACGTTTCCGAGGTGACGGGTTTTCCCGAACTGATGGACGGGCGAGTGAAGACTTTGCATCCGAAAATCCATGGCGCCCTGCTTGGGCTTCGTGATAATCCAGATCACCAGGCGGCGATGAGCGAACACGGGATCGAGCCGATTGATATGGTGGTCGTAAATCTTTACCCCTTCGAGCAAACGATCGCGCGCGAAGGTGTGACGCTTGAGGAAGCCATCGAGCAAATTGATATCGGTGGGCCGGCAATGATTCGTTCTGCGGCGAAAAATTTTAAGACGGTCGCCGTCGTCGTGTCGCCCGAAGCGTACGCGGGCTTACTCGAAGAATTGAAGCGCACCGGCGGCGCGCTCTCGTCGGCGACGCGCAGCGCGATCGCCTGCAAAGCCTTCCAACGAACTTGCGAATACGACGCACATGTCTTCCATTATCTCGGAGCGCACGCCGCGCCGGAGAGTTTTCAAGCGATGTGCGCTGCCTCGTTGGAAGAAATGATTGCTGAAACTACGCCGCACAATGCGCTGTGGCCGATGTTAAAATTGCGGCTGAAAAAAGGCGCCGACCTGCGCTACGGCGAAAACCCCCACCAGTTCGCCGCGCTCTATGACATGGACGAGCATGAGGGTGTCGCTAACGCGGAGTTGATTTCCGGCAAGGAGATGTCGTTCAACAACTATGTCGATGCTGACGCCGCCTGGCAACTCGTTTGTGACTTCGATGAACGAGCCTGCGCGATTATCAAGCATACGAATCCAGCGGGAGTCGGCTGCGGCGCGTCAGCCGAAGAGGCTTACCGGCGCGCCCTCGCGACCGATCCAACCTCAGCTTTCGGCGGCATTGTTTCTTTTAATTGCAAAGTTGACGAAGCGGCCGCGCGTTGCGTCATAGAGATCTTTACGGAAGTGGTCATTGCCCCCGATTACGATGAGCAGGCGCTGGAGGTGCTGCGCACAAAAAAGAACTTACGCGTGCTTCACACAATCGCGCCCGAAAAAGCCCAGGGGCTCGAGTACAAGCAGATAACTGGCGGCATGTTGGTGCAAACACGCGATACACATAAATTGCTACCAGAAGACCTAAGATTTGTTAGCACGCGCAAGCCGACTGAGGGCGAAATTAGGGATCTGATGTTTGCCTGGACAGTCTGCAAACATACGAAATCAAATGCAATTGTTTATGCTCGCGCAGGACAAACGGTGGGTGTAGGCGCTGGACAGATGTCGCGCGTGGATTCCGTGAAGATTGGCGCAATGCGCGCGAAACTGCCTCTTCAGGGTAGTGTAGTGGCATCGGACGCATTCTTCCCTTTTAGAGATGGAATCGATGAGGCGGCCAAACATGGAATCACGGCCGTGATTCAGCCGGGCGGGTCAATGCGTGACGCGGAAGTCATTGCGGCCGCAGACGAACACGGCCTGGCCATGGTCTTCACGGGCATCAGGCATTTCAAACATTGAGCTCGGATGACGCGGCTCAATATTGAGTCCACTCGGTCAAGCAGTTTAGAGTTCCAGCTTTAGCTTGCCACTTCCCGAGACCACAACCTAAAGGTTGAACTCTCAACTTCTTGAAACTAATGGTTCAGCAAGCTTGCTCTTAGCGTGGACTTACCTGATACTTCGCAGGTTCAATCTCTCGAATCCAAAGCATAATTCATGACTAAGCTTCTAGAAAACAAATTCGGAATTATCTTCGGTGTGGCAAACAAGCGCTCGATAGCCTGGGCCACGGCCCAGGCTCTGCACGAAGCCGGCGCGCGCCTCGCATTTACAT
>JBHEMV010000087.1:0-11614 GCA_046262375.1 Pyrinomonadaceae bacterium | reverse complement strand
CGGTTACTGCTGAAGGGGTTGAAACACGTAGCTACCGAGATTGGGCTAACAGTATTGAGTTACAACTTAAAGAGAGTGATGTCGATCTTAGGTATTCCGACGATGATCGAGAAGTTGAAACTGCAAGCCGCTTGAGGGCGATCTGCGGCACCTTTCGGCTTCTTGGAAGTTCGCGGACTCGACCACCTCTTCTGTTATCTCAAAGTGAATCCTACGAAGGTTCGAGACGGTCAATCGCCGAGTTCTGACACAGGCTCTGAACGCCGGGCTAAATTCAACTGACGCTACGCGTCGATGAGTTGTGGTGGCGGCCTTTTTTGGCAAAGCCCCCTAAACCACCGATGGAACCACCGATGGAACAAAAGAACCACGACAGAGGACTGCTGCAGGCATTGCTTGGCGATGGCCGGCCGCTACTCCTCTTCTGTGGCTTGTCCCTCGTCCTGGCTGGCGGGTTCGCGTTGTTCCTTTCAGCCAGCAAACACTTTCTGCCTCACGATGTTCAGTATCTGGGAATGACCGCGGAGCAACTTTGCGGCATTCAGAACTGCCGGGTTGTGTATTTCATGTTTCATGACCGCGTCGCCTTTGGTGGAGCCCTAATCGCCATCGGCGCGCTGTACATGTGGCTTGCCGAGTTTCCGCTCCGCCAACGGAAAGCGTGGGCCTGGTGGCTTTTTGTAGTTAGCGGCATTTCTGGTTTCGGGAGTTTTCTTGCCTATCTGGGTTATGGCTACCTGGACACGTGGCACGGCGTTGCAACCTTACTGCTGTTGCCATGCTTCATTATCGGCTTGGCCCGATCGCGCCCTCTGCTGGATGGGCCGCGCGGAATTCGGTCGCTCGCGAGATCGGGAGCGCGGGTCAACTGGCGGTCGTCCTTCGGAGTTGGCCGGGCGCTCTTACTGGCGACAGCGGCAGGCATGATTGTAGGGGGGTTGACTGTGATGACCTTTGGTATGACTCGAGTTTTTGTGCCACAAGATCTGGCATTTATGGGCCTGGCAGGGACTGATCTTCAGGCCATCAGCACGCGCTTGATACCATTGATCGCTCATGACCGAGCAGGCTTTGGCGGGGCGATCGGAACCGCGGGCCTCACTGTGCTCTTCTGCGTTTGGTGTGGCACGCCTTCCAGAAGTCTCTGGCAAATATTAGGTATCGCAGGAGTGGTAGGGTTTGCAGCGGCGGTTGGGGTGCATCCGATTGTGGGGTATACCGATCTATTTCACCTTGCGCCAGCCATCGTCGGAGCAATCATGTTCATCGTCGGTTTAACTTTATGTTGGAAGCAGCGAGAGAAGTTACCACCATCAAAAACGGCCGAACTCTGAAGTCGTTGAGAAACGCCGATAAATGGAAGTCGTTTGCCTTGCCGAGCGTTGATGGCTACTTCAGCCTGCAAACCGAAGACGTTGGCGACGTCCCGGTACGCCTTTTTCTAACACCTTCATTGCTGAGCGAGGCCGAAGATAACCTGTACCGGCAGATCGTCAATGCTACGCGTTTTCCAGGCGTTAAGTTGGTGGTGATTACCCCTGACGTCCACTACGGCTACGGAGTACCGGTTGGATGCGTAATTCTGACAGATGTGAGGAGTGGGGCGGTAGCGATGGGGCCGGTTGGCTACGACATAGGTTGCGGGATGATGAGCGCTCAATCCGAGGTGCCGGCCGAACAGGCCACTCCACAAAAGAAACTAGAATTTAACCGCGCAGTGATGGACCGAGTGGCAATGGGTGCGGGTGGCAAAAGCCATCGGCTGGGTCGGCTCTCGGAGGCGGAGTTTAATAATCTCGTTCGCGGCGGCGCAGAATATTACACGGAAAAGTATGGCGCGACTTTTGATCGGAGTTGCGCCGAGAGACACCGTATTCCGGTCGCGGACGATTGGGCCATTCCCAGGGGTGGCAAAGGCAGACCTGAACGTGGAATGGACCAACTGGGAAGTCTGGGCGGCGGCAACCACTTCATTGAATTACAACGCTCGGAAATGACGGACACTCTCTTCGTGCAGGTGCACACCGGGAGTCGAGGCTTTGGCCATGGTTTGGCGACGAATTATTTTGAGATGGCGCGTGAGGAACGACCAGACGCAATCACCGATATTGACCTCGGGTATTTCACTCCAGAGTCGCGCCATTACCAGGATTATCTGAACGCGGTGGCGGCGGGCGGCAACTATGCCATTCTCAATCGCCTGATAATTTTTGAAGAGGTCGCGGAAGCTTTTCGGAAGGTTTTTGGCGCCGATCTGGATTTAATCTACGAGATCAGTCACAACCTGGTCCAAAAGGAATCGCATCCGGATTTCGGTGACGTATGGGTTCATCGCAAAGGCGCCACGCGTGCTTTTCCAGCCGGGCATCCATTCCTAAAAAATACTTCCTGGGCAGATACAGGACATCCTGTATTGATTCCCGGAAGTAACAAGGACTACAGCTACATTCTTCGTCCTCTTCCGGGTGCAGTTAAGAGTGGCTTTTCAGTAAACCACGGAGCCGGTCGCAAGCTCTCGCGAAGCCAGGCCTCGCGCACGTTATCCCAGAGACAAATTGATGATGAATACGCCGCTGCCGGAATACTTGTGAACATGGACGGACACGTGCCACTCGATGAAGCTGCACCAGCTTACAAATCTTCAGAAGAGGTTTTGCGTGCAGTCACGGAAGCGGGTTTGGCTGAAGTTGAGCATAAGCTCTGGCCACTGGCGTCCTTAAAGGGAGTGGACGAAAGGAAGCGCGGCCGAAAACGAAAAGGAACACACAAAAAATCTGACCGACACTATTAGTTTAGCGTCTGAAAGCGGCATAGCAGCGCGACGTTCTCGATTAGATCGAGGCGGATTTAATTTGAGCGACAACTGCGCGAATGAAAAGCCTCGGGTGAATGCCCGATTCATCGGGCTAGCCCGCAGGGCCGTTAGGCCAGCGCTTTTAGCGCTGGTTAAGTCAGGACTCATTATATTTAGCCGCATTAATGCGGCAATCATCGCCTTTGGCGCTTCAAAACGAAAATCAGATTTCGGTCACATCGCCTAGCGAATTATGAAGATAGTCATTCCAGGCGGCACAGGTCAGGTTGGGACAGTCCTGGCTCGAGCATTTCAGAATGACGGGCATGATGTCGCTGTTCTGAGTCGCAATCCGGCAAACGCTCCGTGGCAGATCGTGCAATGGGATGGCGAGACATTAGCCGACTGGGTTGCGGTAATAGAACGAGCGGACGTCGTCATCAATCTTGCTGGACAAAGCGTTAATTGTCGCTACACCACGGAGAACCGCCGTATTCTCATTGACTCACGTGTGAAATCCACCCGAGTTGTAGGCCGCGCGATTGCCCAGGCTAACCACCCACCCCGCATCTGGCTTCAGGCCAGCACAGCGACCCTTTACGCTCACCGCTACGACGCTCCCAACGACGAAGCAACTGGAATCATCGGCGGGTCGGAACCGGATGCGCCAGACACCTGGCGTTTTAGCATTGATATAGTGAAGAGATGGGAACATGAACTGAACGAAGCGGCCACGCCGGCTACGCGTAAAGTGTTAATGCGCTCGGCGATAGTGATGAGTCCGGATCCGGGTGGTCCATTTGATGCTCTTCTGCGACTGGTGCGGTTCGGACTTGGTGGACGTTCTGGAGATGGGAAACAGTATATATCCTGGATTCAGGATCAGGATTTCATGCGCGCCGTGCTATGGCTAATCCAACACGAGGAACTCCACGGACCCGTCAACCTGGCCGCACCAAATCCCCTGCCCAATTTCCGGTTCATGCAAGACCTCAGAAAAGCCTGGGGCATATCCGTGGGCCTTCCCGCGACAGAATGGATGTTAGAGCTGGGGGCATTTCTTCTAAGAAGCGAAACTGAACTGATTCTTAAAAGCCGCCGGGTTATTCCGAGCCGGCTGCTTCAGTCCGGATTCACTTTTCAGTTTGCAACGTGGGCGGACGCTGCTCGCGACCTCTGCGCAAGGTGGCGCGAAAAATAATGAATGCCACCTACATCTGTTTCTTCACGATCAGGCTGGCGAGGCGGTTGGCGATAGCGGGATCAATCGCTTTTAGTTTTTCTTGTTGCTCGAGTGCTTTGGCGGTGTTTCCCAGCATGAGATAACTAATCGCGAAGTTGTAGTAATAGGATGGATCGCGCGGACTGAGGGCGATTGCTTTCTCATGAAACGGGATCGCCTCCCTGGCTCTTCCGGCTTTAGAAAGCGTAACTGCGAGACCGTCATAAGAAAGTGCATATTGGGGGTTGCTCTTAATTAGACTTCGGAACACGAATTCGGAGTAGCGGAGGTTGCCCATTCGATCGTAAGTCACTGCCTGGTTATATTTCGCTTTGAGTAGTTTTGGATCGAGAGCAACTGCCTTCCCGAAAGCCTCAAGCGCGCGCGGATATTGTTTTAACTCCCCAAGTGCCTCTCCCAGGTTATTGTAAGAGTCGGCATCAGCAGGATTCAGGGTTACGGCTCGTTGAAAAGCAATTGCAGCATTCCCAAATTTTCTCTGCCCCATGTACGCGTTGCCAATTTTGAGATTGGCAAGCCCTGCCGTTTTTGGTTGGTTTGCGGATAGCGTAATGATGCGGTTGTAAGTGCGTATCGCTTCTTCAAAGCGTCCCTGGTCAAGCGCAGCCTGGGCTGCGGCGAGAAGTTGCTGGATATCAGAACTCGGGAGGTTGGACGAATTGTTGGAACGAGGAGTAGGCGGGACCTTGCCGCGAATGCTTTTTACTGGTTGTTGGGCGCGCGCCTGAAAGCCCGCAAACGCCATCAGCGCAGCAGCAGCCAGCAATCCGACTATCTTTGTTATTGCTTTTGCTCTTGCGTGGCCTTTGAAGTCCATGGTAAAAGAGTGCCCCCAAATCTAATAAACGGGTAATCAATAGGAAAAATGGAAATACGTGCGGATTCCTATTTTTCTTATCACCACAAAGTGTTGATGGGAAATCGTCAAGGAGGACTACCGCCCATGCGTAAGCTACTTTTGCTTTTCGCTATCCTACTGGTCTCTGCCCCGGCCGGTTTTGCCCAGAACGATTATGCGAACTGGGAATTTTTTATCGGCTACGCCCATGAGCGTGCCAACAATGGTGCCGATCGATTGGACGTCAGAGGGAGGTCCGTCTCAAGCACGGGCGCCACTTCTCGCGTCGACCTTGTTTCCAAGCGTGAGCGTTTCAACGGGGTCAGCGGCGAAGTTGTAGCCAACGTACACCGCAATATTGGTCTGGTGACAAATATCGCGGTTACATTCGCGAATGCTGATCTCGTGGACAGCCTTACCGGGCGAACTTTCGATGCAAGGCTTACTCGCTATACCCTGCTTTTCGGTCCCCGCTACAATTGGCGCAACTCATCGCCGTTCATTCCGTATGCGCATGCGCTGTTTGGGGCTACACGCTACCATTCGGATTTCCGCGACAACGATTTTACTTGTCCCGACACTGACCAAACCGCCTTCGCCATGGCGTTGGGAGCCGGCTTGGACATCAGGGCCGGCAAACGTATTGATATTCGCGCAGGACAGATTGATTATCTGCCGGTGTTCTTCAGCCAGAAACGCGAAGATGGATTGCGCTTCTCGGCTGGCGTGAAGATCAAACATTAAGTAGCACCGATTTGTTTTTAGATTCAGCGAAGCTTTAACTTCTGTCGCTGATCAAAAAAGTCAGACCAGGGATCGGTTTTCTTGAGCAGGGTGGGAACGTTTTTGACTGTAAAGTCGGAAATCTTCACGCCCTGCTCGATTTGTTTCCAGGTTAACGGCATTGAAACTGTAGCTTTAGGCTTCGCCCTTACGGTGAAGACGGCCGCAAGACTTTTGCCACGCGCATTCTGCATCCAATCGACGTAGACCTGATCTCGCTTCCGCTTGGCAATCGTACGCTCTACCGTGGCAATCTTTGGGGCTCGCCGCGCAACCTCGCCCGCCAGAAGTCTTGAAAACTCCGCTACATTTTCATATTGATTGGTTGGCTTAAGGGGCAGATAGATGTGTATCCCCGAAGACCCGGAAGTTTTTGGAAACGCAGTCAAGCCAATTTCGTCGCAAACTTCTTTGCAAATCAGGGCAACCTCGAGCACGTTTTTCCAAGGCGCTTTCTTTGGATCGAGATCTATGGCAATCCAGTCAGGATTATCGAGTTTCGCAGTTGTCGAATGCCATGGATGCTGCTCGATGGTTCCCAGATTTACAAAGTGCAGCAGTGAAGCGGTGCTTGTGTAGACAGCGTAGTCCAGTTCTCGCCCGACCTGATTCGTCAGGCGAACCGTTTTTATGAAGGAAGGGGCGCTCTCAAGATCCTGTTGGAAAAACATCGGAGCAGCAATGCCTCGAGGCCAGCGCTGCAGTATTGCCGGGCGATTTGCCAGGAAGGGCATTATGCGAGAACTAATCTCGAGGTAGTAGCTGATTAAATCAAACTTCGTAATCTTCTCATCAGGCCAATAGATCCGCTCAAGGCTGGTCAGCGATACAGACTGGCCTTCGACTTCGATAACTAACCCACCCCGAGGTTGTTTAAGACTGAGAAACTCCTCAACGGAAATTACGGAGCCCTTCTTTTCCGGCGTGCGTTTTACCCGCGATTGTTTTTGTGAACCCGCTTTTGGATTTGCCATGACTCCCCTTGAAAGTACTTGCCTTCTATCCGCCCAACAAGGCAGCTATCGCTCCGAGTTCGGAAACAGAGCTGGAAACTACCCACGTTTGGTTAATTATTCGTTATAGCCATCCGGATGCGCGAGCATCCAGCGCCACGCCGACTCGATGATCACGCGAAGATCCTGAAATTCAGGTGTCCAATTCAGTTCACTCTTGATCTTATCTGAGCCGGCAATTAAGACCGAAGGATCTCCCGCGCGTCTTGGAGCGACGCGAGCCGGAATCTTTTTGCCAGTAACTTTGCGCGCTGTTTCGAGGACCTGGTTGACACTGTAACCGTCTCCGCCGCACCCAAGATTGTAAATTTTGCTGCCTTCATCAAGTACGTTGAGCGCCAAAATATGAGCGCGCGCGAGATCAGTCACATGGACGTAGTCGCGGAGGCAGGTTCCGTCCGGTGTCGGATAATCGTCGCCGTAAACTTCCACGAACTCCCGTTTTCCTGCAGCCACCTGTAAAGCGATGGGAATAATGTGCGTTTCAGGATTATGGTCCTCGCCGCACCTCTCGCTTGCGCCGGCAGCATTGAAATATCGAAGCGACGCGTAGCGAAGGGCATAGGCTTCCGTGTACCAGCGCATCGCATGTTCAAACGCCAGCTTGGATTCACCGTAGGGATTTGTGGGGTTGTTGGGAGCAGTCTCTTCGATGGGCTGCTTCTCCGGTTCGCCGTAGGTAGCTGCACTTGAGGAGAAGACAATGCGACTGACCTCCGACTCGCGCATCGCATCGAGCAAGATGAGGCCGGCGACAACGTTGTTGCGATAATATTTTGCCGGGTGTGCGCAGGACTCGCCGACCAGCGAGTCCGCGGCCATGTGAATTACAGCTTCAATTCGGTAAGCCGAAAGCGCTTTCCGCAAAGTTGCATCGTCTGCCAGATCGGCCTGGACGAATCGAGCACCGGGCACTATAGCCGTGCGATGACCCTTAGAAAGCCTGTCGTAGACGACCGTCTCGTGGCCGTCTTTCACCAGCTCTTCGGTGACGACGCTGCCAATATAACCGGCGCCACCTGTGACCAATACTTTCATGCTTTAGGAGGTTCCCCCTCGTTGCACGCACCGCGCAAAGTCCTGGCTGAACTTCTGAGAAGGGAAACCACTACGTAAATAGTTGGCCCTTGGAGTTAGTCATTGCACACGATTACATAAACACTATACCTGTGGCACATGAACCAAGTCTATGTTGAAGATGTAGGTACAGGTTCTCGTCGCGCAAATGTTCGTTTGCGTACCTGCAACTTGCGTTAGAAAAACAATGGAAGGGAATCGCAAACGAAAAGTCTGCGTTAAAGGAATCCTAGGTGTGGGCCACTTTTGGCTGGACCGAGGTCGAAGTAGTCGTGGCGGAATCAGAAGGAGCGTAATAAAGGATACGGTTGCAGTTATCACAGGTAACCACCTCCTCGCCACGTCGCACCTGGGCCATTGCCTGGGGCCGAAGCGCCATGAAGCAGGCCATGCACGCGCCATTGCGGGCCTCGGCAACCGCCACTCCATCGCGTATGCGCGCACTAATGCGGACGTAGAGCGCGCCCATCGACTTGGGTAAAGCGGTAACTAATCGCTCGCGCTCGGCGCGATTCATCGACAGCTCTTCTTGCTGGTGGCGAGTCTCGTCGTCAAACGCCTGTAGTCTTGCTTCTCGATCAGAATTCAATGAAGCAATCTCTTCCGCCCGTTCGGTTAGCGAGGTCTCGGCATTTTCGTGAGCCTCCATCTGTTCAAGGATTTGATTTTCCAATGTGGAGATCTGTTTGCGCGCTGCATCGGCCTCGCGTATGGCAGCCGTGTATTCGTCCTGTTTCTTAGACGACATCAAATTGCGGTCGGCGCGCTCGACTCGCACGCGCTGATCCGCAATTTCCGTTTCCAGTCGCGAACGCGTGTGCCTGGCTCCATCGCGGGAGTTCTCAAGAGCCCGAATTTCAAAAGCGCGCTGATCGAACTCTGTCTCGATCTCTGCGCGCCTTTGTGGTATGGCTTCTAGTTCTGCTTGTAGTTTTCTTATGCTGGTATCGAGTTTTTGTAAAGCGACTAATTGCTGCAACTCCGCTTTCACTCTTTATGCTCTCCTCAAAAGATCAGGTGCGGTTATGTGAATCAGGACAATCATCACCATGATTATCAGGCATCCTCAGCCCCGGGCGCAAGTCAGCCTCACTTTCGCCAGGGTTTTGACGCTTGCCCGCCAAAAGTCGCCTCACCGCGAACGCATTTGTCTAATTGGTTCGAGCAGGAGCCTTAGCTTGCCAGTCAGGCGTGGACGTCTGTGTTCAAACCGCGACCTGCGACTTTTTCACGCTAGATCCCCGTACAGATGTTGGAGCAGAGCGGCGACCGTGATTGCAGCAGTCTCTGCCCGCAACGTGCGTCCCCCAAGTGTGACAATTGTACATCCGGCTCCGCTTGCTATCGCAATCTCTTCATCCGTCCAGCCACCTTCCGAGCCAACGAGGGCGGTCAGCGAATACGAATTCGCAGGCAGCTTCTCTTCTGCCTCGCATAGGGATTGCCCTCCGCGCTCAGAAAACATCAGGCCCGGCTCGTTCTCAAAGCCTGCGGTTTGAATTAAGGATTGAAATGTGATCGGGCCGGCTACTTCGGGCACAAGTGCTCGCCCGGATTGTTTCGCGGCCTCAAGCGCTATTCGCTGCCATCTTGCCACACGTTTGGCAGTGTCAGACTCGTCGCGCAAACGGATGTCGGCGAGCTTTGTCACCAGAGGCACAACGCGAGTTACGCCTAACTCAGTTACTTTTTGTACGACCAGATCAAATTTCTCGCCTTTCAGCAGGGCGACTCCAAGCGTTAATTGCAACGGCGATTCCGGGCGAGCAGGTGTTGTTTCGGCAATAACTGCCAGATGAGCAATATCGCGCCCGCTTTCTTCTATACGGCAATGGAACTCCTTACCCTTACCGTCAAAGACATACGCCTCATCACCGGGCTTTAATCGCAGCACCTCACGCAAGTGATGCGCTTCGTCTGAAGCGAGCGTCACTCCATCTCCTTTAGACGTAAATGCGCTCGGTGGCGCATAGAATCTGCGGCGAGTCATATTGGTAGGACAGGCATTCTTGCCTGTCTTTCATCTAAAAGGGGCCAGACAAGATTGTCTATCCTACAATCCGATTAGGAACGATGCCATTCTAGTCCGCCGGGCAGATTAATCGAGGAAAACTCCAGATGTATCACTCTGCGGTGTGACCTGGCGCTTAATACAGATGACGAATGCAGCAACAAAGGACGCATGGCCAACGCGCCACCTTTCTTGACCGGGCAATTAACCGGTTGTGTTTCCTGCTTGATTCTCTCTATGTCGGTAGAACTCAGCCGGCCATGTCTATGCGAGCCTGGAATGACTTTTAATGCTCCACTCTCTTCGGTGGTATCATCCAGATGAAGTCTTAAAGCGAGCATCTGTTCCAATACAAAAGCGGGTGGCTGAACGTGAGTGATGCCGGCCTTCCGCGTCCAGCATTTGAATCCGACAAGCTCCTTTTTATGCCGAACTGCAATAGTGAGATCCTGATGCCAGGCAACCTTCCAGTTGGCCTCGGGTGTTTTGTCGAAAAAAATTCCGCGAACAACTTGTGAGTGTTTGCCGGCAAGTCGCTCCACGATGGATCTGACGCGAGAGGAACCAGCTAACTCGTGAACGAAAGGAGCAACATTAAGAAGGTTCCTGATCGCAAAGTAACTCTGGCCCCGCTGTTTGGTGGCGCTACTGCGTGGTATGCGTCCCAACTGATCAATGATGCAAGCGACTGTTGCCGGATCCAGCACGTCTGGAATTACAGCAAAGCCATTCGACTCGATCTCTTCGATGTACATTGCCTGTCACGGATTAACGTCAAGCAATAATGGCTAACCACTCGCCATTTTGCATGATTTCAACATCATTGGGAACGCCGGCGTCACGAAGCGCCGCAGCGACCATCTCTAACTGCGTATTTAGAATCCCCGAAAGGATCAAACGTCCGCAAGTGACAGTCAGAAGCGAGGGCAACAGCCGTGCGATCACGGCTGCCGCCAGATTTGCGCAGACGAGATCAGCGGACGCGGTCGCATCCTCAATCGTCCCGACTCGAAAAGCGATCTTCTCCCCGGCGCCATTCAAGCGCGCATTTTCCCTCGCAATTGTTATTGCGTCCGGATCAGTGTCACAAGCTTCAATGCGTGCCCCAGGAAAAAGTTTTGCCGCTGCTATCGCAAGAATTCCTGTTCCCGTTCCTATGTCAAGAAAGCTGGAACCTGCAAAATATTTCTCGATCGCCGCCAGACACAAACGAGTTGTCTCATGCGTCCCGGTCCCAAAAGCCATGCCAGGCTCAATGCGAATTACAATATGGTCCTGCACATCTTGAATGTTAGTCCATGGCGGCGCAACGATGAAACGACCCGTCTCAACCGGCTGCCAACTCTTCTTCCATTCCCCCAGCCAGTCTTCATCCGCAACTTCGCGAATGTCCATTTCCCCGATGGAAGAGGAAGACAAATCGTAAACGCGCAACGCATCTGCAATCTCAATGCGCACAGATTCGCGGTTTGGTGGGTGATCGAAATAGGCAGTCACTTGCAACCGCGGTTCTTCGACAAAGGTCGCCTGGTCGTTCAACGTCGAAAGTGAGCCACAAACTGAAGTTGGTTGGACATCGTTTGTTTCCGTTCCCAGTGCGCCCGCTTCCATTAGTGCATACTCAACCGCCTCGCGCGATGCTGCTTCGATCTCAACATCAAGCGCGTACCATACTGGTGATGAACGATCTTTCTGTGTGGAACTCAAGCCTTCTCCTTTGCTGGAAACACTCTAAAACGAGTAATAGGGTGCCGTGTAGTCCACAAGTAGTTTAAGATACGCGTCCTAAATGACATCGTCTGCTCCCATGAACGCCGCGATGAGCGGCGAGCCCCACGACTATAAGATCTGGAAG
>JBHEMV010000086.1:0-11690 GCA_046262375.1 Pyrinomonadaceae bacterium | reverse complement strand
AATTTGACCCTGATGTCTGACTGAACATCTTTTAGAAGTGCTGCTTCCTCGGTCGGCACTGACTGCGTCGCGTCCACTGCGGCGAACGCCAGCGTGGGCCTGCCTCTCAACTTCATTTATCTACTTTTTGAGCCGAGGGGGCTATCAGGAAACACGAGCGCGTGTCAGGCAAAACCCTTACGCCAAGCCGATTGGGAGAGGTAGGTGAGGATTGGTTGAGGTAAGTTACTTCGATTCAGGCGGTGGAATCACTATTGGTGTGTCGTCTTCAACGGGCTCTTCCCCTTCATCAGCAATCACGAGTCGTGCTTGCACGGGCGCGGGCCGCACGTAGCGCTTGAGTTCCTCATAGGCTGCCTTAATCTGGGCGACATCGCACGCAGTGGGACCATCCAGACCGCCCGATTTGCGAATATAGCTCATGACGGTGGAGGGGCCGTGGCACGCGAAGCAATCAAACAGACCAAAATTATGGCCCAACTCGTGCGCCACGGCGTTGGTGAGTGCGCTGAAATCCGAAATGCGCGGATCTAAAATTATTCTTGCATACGAGATGATCTGATCCCGGTTCTTACTCGCGGCCTGGAGTTCTGCGGCATGCCGCTTTTCCGCGACAGGCCCGCGCATGATGGTTAAGCAATTATCGCAAGTCTGCATCTCTGCTGCCATACCCATGTAAACAAATTGGACATGTGATGTTGAGAGATCGGCCACTGCATTCCAGGTTTCAAGCGGCCTTAGGACATGGGGGAGCTCGGCAGGCTTAAAGCTGGAAGCGAGTATGAAAACTTTCACTCTGCTTTTCGCCGCCCAGGTCCAGAAACCGTAGCGAGGAGCATCGACGCCAAGTTTACAACCCGAAACAACCTGGTCGCGCTTCTGTGCGAAAGCTTTTTGGTTGACGCTAAAGACAAATACCAGGAAACAGACACCCAAAACTACAACGCAAAACTTGAAGACCTCTCGCGTCGTTGGTCTCACTCGAACTTTTAAGATGTTGATCTTCATCGGTGAAATCAAGAAACCTATAATCGTTACGGCGTGTCCGATTCAACCCTGATGGCGGCCGTTTGCGCATCTATGTTTATACCGTGCCTTCGCTTTTCAAAGACCTCGCGCATGACTTCAAGGTCACAGACCGAGGGTTCCAGCAAACCGTTATTTTTATTGATTCCCGGAAAGCTACTCATGATGGATTGCTTCTTCTTACACTTTGGGCAATCCCACAGCCCCATGCCATGGGCTAGCTCATGGGCCATAAATCCCTGAAGTGCTTGAGGCTCAGTAGTCGCCACATCTAAATCAATCCACGCTGATTTAAGTAGTCCTTGCGCCTTCATTCCCAAGGGAACAAAAAACGCATAGTGCTTGCGGTCGTTCTTGTAGACTTCCCGCCGGGTAACCGTCAGACAATTAGTGCAGGTGCGAGCACCATCCGTCTCGCCCACGTAAACAAAAGTAACTGCGGCGCCGTTTCTTTTCGCACTCTCGGACCAACCGGCCATCGCTTTTAGCAAAGCCTGCTGCTGTTCCTTCGTAAACATGCCGCGGACGAAATAGACCTGCACACGGGCGTCGTGAGGCCAGGCATAGCGACCAGCTGGCGGCGCATTGCGATCGGTCTTGCATTCCGCAGGTCTGGTCTGGCCAATTGCCACTCCGAATTGCAGTAGCAGACAGCTAATAAGAATTAGTGGTTTTCGCGTCACGTCGTTTCCATTCTGAAAAAAATCCAGAAAGAACCATTGGCATCAGCTTCGGCCGCGTGCCTGGTCATGGCTGGTCCACATCAGTAATCTTTACCGTGCTGGCAAAGCGTTTGTAGTCGTAATACATGACACTGATTCGGTAGTGAACGTCATGCTGATTGGCAAAATGGAGGACTTCGTCGGCGTTTGTTCGCACCGGAAATAGCAGCGCTCCAGCCGGCCCTTCGCGCCAGGTTTCAAAAACCGGGAAGCGTTGTTTTCCTTGAGGTTGGACTACACCTCGAACCTTCAAAACATTCAGACTCAATGCGTCAACCCAGATCCGCCCCACAAAGGCACGTTCACTCATGCGGTGGGGATCAGGCTTTTGTTTTGGGTTAACGTCGATTAGGTATGCCTTACGTCCATTTAGTGTGTCTTCACCCACCAAGGTGAGGAAATATTTGTCCCACTCGTTGATGTCCACTCCGAGTAACTGGGCACCCGCAAGATCTTGAATGTCTTCCTTAGTGATTTTCATTCCGCGGAGGGTCGAGCGTGGATGAAAAAGCACGCGCTCAATTCGGTTGCCACGATCGTCAAAAACAAACAGAGAGTTCCGGATGTATTCACCGGTGACCTCTCCTTTGCGTCCTATAGTCTGAAGAAGCACATCCCGTCTGAACGTATGGGAATTAAGGGCCTCCCGAACTTGTTGCTCGGCAATTAGGAAACGAGATATCAACTGTTCGGGGGCTGCAGTAATTGTCGGAGATGAGAGTGCTTTGCCGATTGCCCGGCCCCTGGCAGAAGCCGTGGGATCTTCAAGACGGGCCAGACGCTCCTCTTGCGCCGCAACTGCGACGCAGCAAAAGGCAAGCAAAAGGGCAACATATAATCCTTGTAAATTCAGAAAGTATTTCAACATTGTGATGGCCTCCCCGTCTCCAAACATCAGCGCGACTCCGGCTCTTTTTCATTCCCATTCGCTAATTCTTGTTGTTCAATCGCTGCTGACTCCCGCTAAATACACTAATATTTAACGACCATCGCGCGGTCGGCGATATCGGGAAGAGTGCTGAATTGAGTGGGGGTATTGCCGGACGTAAGGGGAACACCCTGACAGCGAAGGCGGGGTGAAAATGGTACCGCCACTTCTAGGTTTAAGAGTATTGAAAGGAGGGAATGCGCCTGACGGCACCGTTCTTCGAGAGGATCGACGGTCAGCGGCCGGCTAATGAGTTTTACAATATTCTCACGTGACGGTGTGGCCGGCCTGCGGCAGATAGGAGAAAACTAACTTCACGCGCGAGAGCTCTTGATTCAATTGTATTATCTGTTCGGTTGGACCAGTTCGCGTTCTGTTTTATTCAACTTGCTATCGAGCAATAAACCCAACATGCCCATTACGCCGTTCAGTGGTGTCCTTATCTCGGCCTTACTCAACTTTTGACTCAACATGCGCTGGCGTCCGGCAACATTCATCACCAGCGCATCGTTCGATCGTTCAATGACCTCACGATGGAGGAAGACCTCGCCAAGAATCGCAAGCAGCGCGCGACCGACGAAAAATTAATGCGGCCGCTTCTGGCACTGCCTTTATCGGCTTCCACTGAAGCCACTGCCTATGGGGAAAACAACGGAGTCTGTAAGGGAATTCCCTGTCTATAGGAAGAGAGATCGAGTTTTTAATATGAAAAATGTGCAAAGACCGGATGAAGACTAAGTATCTTGAAGCCATCCCTGGTGAACGGCATAGCGAACAATCTCAGTACGGCTCTTGAGTTCCAGCTTGTCGGCCAGCCGGGCCTTGTACGTTTCCACTGTCTTGACACTAATACGGAGTTGCGCGGCGATCTCCTTATTACTGTACCCCCAAGCCACGAGACGCAGCACTTCTGTTTCCCGCTCGCTTAATTCCTTGCTGTCCGAAGCATACTGTCGGCGAGGCTTTCGCATGGAAGCACTCAAAACCTCACCTGCTAATGTTGGGTCAATGTATGCTCCGTTAGTGGCGACTACTCGGATTGCCTGGATTAGCTCAAGGGTCGCAGCTCGCTTGAGCACGAACCCCGCGGCGCCCGCTTCGATCAGGTGCCGCAAATATCCCTTATCTTCGTGAGCGGTGAGCGCCAGTACTTTTATCTGAGGACATAATTCCTTGAGCCGCTTGGTGGCCTGCGCACCGTTCATTTCCGGCATTGAAATGTCCATCACCACTACATCCGGAAGTAGCTCCTTCGACTTCTGGCATGCAGTGCGTCCATTGTCTGCTTCACCCACCACCTCCATGTCCGGTTGCGCGTTGACCAGGGCTTTAAGTCCATCGCGCAACACCGCATGGTCATCGGCTAAGAAAATTCGTAGCTTATTCATTAATGAGCAGCCTCATGGTTCTCGCCTGATGCTGGAATCCTTACGAAGAGGGTGGTGCCAAAACCGGGAGTAGACTCGATATTTAACGACCCACCGACGAGAGCAATTCGCTCTTGCATCCCAAGTAATCCCAAGCGGCGATCTTTAACCGGAGCACTGATCAAAGCCTCGGCATCAAAACCGCTCCCGTTATCTTCAATGATGGCCTGTAACCGATTGTCACGGTGCTCCACAATCACGCTAACGTTGCGTGCATTAGAATGCTTGTGCACGTTAGTGAGCGCTTCCTGCACAATGCGATACACTGTTGTTTCAATGTGTGTCGGCAAACGCTCCTCAAGCCCAGCACTGTGCAGATCTGCGTGTATTCTGCTTCGCTCGCTCCATTCTTCTAAATAATTTGATAGTGCAGTCTCTAAGCCGAGATCATCCAGGGCTGTGGGGCGCAGATCCATTGCCACAGTGTGCACTTGCTGCGCCAATTGATTGGCAAGCTCGTGCAAATGATGCAAACGAAGTCCGCCTGCATGTTGATGCGGATCCGCGTTTTCCATTGATTTGAGTCCCAGCATAAGAGCGGCCAGCGATTGACCCATTTGGTCGTGCAGCTCGCGCGAAAGCCTGTGTCGTTCCTCTTCCTGGAGGGTCACCAATCGCAACTGTAGTTGCCGGCGTTCCTGCTTTGCTTGTTCCGCCTCGGTAATGTCCCGATCCGAACCGCGATAACCCAGGAGATTTCCGCTGGAATCGAGCATGGGGAGCGCATTACTTTCGAGGTGTCGATAGGTGCCGTTTTTGTGTTTCCACCTCATCACCAGTCCGGACCAACCCGTCTTTTGGACCACCGCCTCCGCCAACCGGGTCAGAAGCAATTGCCTATCAGATTGATGCATGAGCAGCGCCCAACATCTGCCGAGCAGTTCGTCAGGGCTATATCCCAGAATCACGCTAACAGCGGGATTGGTATAAGTAAGATCTCCGCGGAGATCTATGGCCCAAATCCATTCGTTGGTGGTTTCGACAATCGACCGAAATTTCTCTTCACTCTCACGTAGCGCCTGCTGCGCGCGCTTGCGCTCAATTGCATGGCGAATGGCCCGGATTAAGGTGCGACGATCGGCGCGGCCTTTAACTAAATAATCCTGCGCACCCTGTCGCAAAGTACTGACTGCAAGTGCCTCGTCGTCTGGACCGGTCATGACGACAATGGGAACATTCGGCGATTGCGCGCGTACTGCGGCAACAGTCTCCAGGCCCTGACTGTCAGGCAGGTACAGATCCAGCAAAAGGACGTCAATATCACTGTGAGCGAGCCGCTCGAGACCCTCGGCGAGGCGCGTCACACTTTCGAGCTCAAACAGGAACTCCTCAGGCGGAAATCGCTCATTATGAGCGAGTGCACTCCGAATTAATTGAGCGTCAATGGCATTGTCCTCAATCAGCAGAGCCCTGAAGCTCCTATCCTGACAAAGACTAGTCATTGGATCGGATGTGAGTGGATCCTGAGGAAATTTGCTCGTGGGAGTGGGTGAGCTAAGCACAACATTTCATTCCTTGCTTGCATATCCCCAAGCTAATGCAAGGGGTTCTGTAATACCTTTATCCATGCAAGGCAATGTTGGCTATCAGGAAAACACCGGCAGAGGTCAGGGAATCCCCTGACTATAGTTAGACTTGTTGCGACTTTTGAGAGATAGGCGAGTGCTGGCGACGCTATGAGTCCTGCAGCCATCCCTGGCGGACCGCATAACGTACAATCTCAGTACGGCTTTTGAGTTCCAGCTTCTCCATTACGTTGGTCTTGTGAGATTCGACCGTTTTGACACTAATATCCAGTTGGTTTGCGATTTCCTTGTTGGCGTAGCCCTGGGCAATAAGGCGTGTCACTTGCTCTTCACGGCTGGTCAGGTCGCGTTGTCGCGTTGCTCCCCTGAGGAATTGATCGCGAACGTAACCCTCTGCGATCCTTTCGGTCATTTCCTGATCAACATATACGTTCCCTGCCGCGACCATCCGCAAAGCTTCAATCAACTCCTTGGCTGCCGACATTTTTAGCACGTACCCCAAGGCGCCGACTTTGAGCAATTGGTCCAGATAAGCCTTGTCCTTATAGGCAGTAAGGGCGAGCACTTTCACCTCAGGACATTCGCGCTTGAGTATTTCAGTGGCCTGCACGCCATTAAGCTCAGGCATGGAAACATCCATAACCACGACATCGGGTAAAAGCTCTTTAACTTTCAGCCAGGTAGTGCGACCATTGTCGGCTTCTCCAACTACTTCCATATCGGTTTGTGCGTTCACCAGTGCCTTGAGGCCGTCGCGCAGGACAGCGTGATCATCCGCTAAAAAGACCCGTAGTTTCGTCACTAAGTATGTGCCTCCGACGATTCAGTTAAGACCGGAATATGGACAATCACAGTTGTGCCGGCGGATGGCCTGGATTCAATATTCATTTGCCCGTCTACCAACGCTACTCTCTCTTGCATTCCCAACAATCCTAAGCGGCCGGTCCCGTTACGAGCGCGCACAACGCGTTCGGTATCAAAACCATATCCATTATCTTCGATGATAGCCTGTACTCGATTGCCGCGATACTCAAGAATGACGCTAACGTTTTGTGCGTTGGCGTGCTTGAGGACATTCGTCAGCGCCTCCTGTACGATACGGTACACCGCTGTCTCAATTGATCTGGGAAGCCTTTTCTTGATTAGACCATTGCTATGGAAATCTGCGGATATGTTCGTGCGGTTCGACCATTCTTCGACATAATTTGATAACGCCGTATGAAGACCAAGATCGTCAAGTGCGGTCGGCCGCAGGTTGGAAGCCAGATGGTGAACGTCGCGCGCAAGTTGGCTAGTGAGTTCTTGCAATTGACGCAGTCGGTCCCGGGCTGTATCCGTAAGCTGATCAGAATCTTCGATCGACTTCAGTCCAAGCATAAGTGCCGCCAGCGACTGGCCCGTCTGATCATGAAGTTCGCGAGATAACCGTCTCTGTTCCTCCTCCTGCGCCGTAACCAGCCGGTGCAGTAACTGCATTCGCGAAGCTTCCGCATGCTTACGTTCGGTAATGTCAGTGACCAAGCCGCGAGTTCCCTTAAATGTTTTTCCATGAAATAGCGGCCGACTCGATTTGGAGACCCAATGGATCCCACCGGATTTATCCACTACTCGAAATTCGAGTTCACTACTTATGCCGTCACCACTGTTCTGAAAATTTTCAAGCGCTAAAGCCTTGTCCTCACCGAATATGAACCTTGTAAAGGTTTGTCCGATGATTTCCGAGGCGCTGAAGCCTAGGGTGCGCTCAACCGCCTGACTAATATAGGTGATAACACCTTTTTCATCGGTCGCATAGATTACATCGTTAATGTTTTCAACCAGTTCGCGATATTGCTCTTCACTTTGCCTGAGCGCTGCTTCAACTCGTCTGCGGTCAGTGACGTCACGCGTCAATTTGGAAAAACCTCGCAAGTTTCCCGATTCGTCACACAATGCAGTGACAACGGTGTTGGCCCAGAAGCGTGAACCATCCTTGCGGACGCGCCAGCCCTCATCCTCAGAGCGACCTTCGCTCATTGCTACTTTCAATTCCTGGGCCGGCTTACCGCTCTGAATGTCTTCAGGCGGATAAAAACAGGAGAAATTTTTGCCAATGATTTCTTGTTGGGTGTAACCGTTAATGCGTTTTGCACCCTCATTCCAGCTTTCTATGTTCCCGTCAGGATCAAGCATGAAGATCGCATAATCTCTCACATCTTCTACTAACTGGCGAAAACGCTCTTCGCTCTCCCTCAGCATCTGCTCTGCACGTTGACGCTCAGTAATGTCTTCAAGTATTGCCATGACGCCATTAGCCGTGCCGGTGTCATCGAATAATGGTGCGGAACTGATTGAGGCGCGAATCCGTTCGCCGGTCTTCTTCTGACGGTCATAAATCATTCCGATCTGCGGACCATCGCGCAGCACGCGTTCAATCATTTCATCAAAATCCGCGAGGCCATCCACGGGAACTGTGGGACAAAGTTGCCCTAAGGTTTGTTCGGCCTTCCAGCCAAACATCCGCTCCGCACTCGCACTCCAACTTGTTATCCTTCCCTTGAGATCCAAACCGAGGATCGCAATGGGCGCTGCGTCGAAAATTGTTTGCAGTTTTTCTTTGGCGTTGCGTAGAGACTCCGCTGCGTGCTTGCGCTCGGTGATGTCGCGGGCAGTTCCCTGGATTCCTACGGCTACGCCGTTTTTGATGATCAGGTTGCTGTTCAGTTCAACCGGAATATGCCGGCCATCCTTTGCAATTATCTCCAACTCATACTCAGTCTCCGTCTGACCCTCTAGCTTCGTACAAATTTTATTGCGAACTTCCTCAAGGTGTTCAGGCGCCACAAACTGGGAAAAATGTCTTCCCAGAATCTCGTCGCGTGTATAACCGGAGAGCCGCTCGGCGGCGCGATTCACGGAAATGTAGTTACCTCTTAAATCCTGAACATAAATCGCGTCCTTGGAGTTTTCAAATAGATCCCGGTACTTCTCTTCGCTGGCCGCCAATGCCTCCTGGGCGGTCTGGCGTTCGAGAATTTCGCTTCGCAAAAATGTGTTTGAAGCTATCAGCTCAGCGGTTCGCTGCTCCACGCGTTTTTCCAGTTCCGCATGTGCGAGGCGTAGTTCTTCTTCAGCCTGTTTCCGCTGGGTAACGTCGCGCAGCACCCACAAATGGCGATTGGGAAGGAGCCTGGCCTTGGCCCGGTATTCCAGTTCGCATGTCGTGCCGTCGGGACGAAACAGCCTGAACTCGCCCACGTGCTGGCCCGCTTCCAGAAAGCTTTGCCACGCCTTTCTAAACTCGTGTTCGCGGCCAGGGTCTACAAAGTCTGACAGCTTGCACCGCAGCATCTCTTCTTTTGAGACTCCAAACATTGCACAGGCAGACGGATTCGCATCGACGTAATTTGCGTTATCGTCAGCAATCAACATTGCATCCAAAGCGTTATCAAAAGCTGCTCTAAATCGTTCTTCGCTTCTTTCTAGCGCCTCTTCGGTTTGCTTCATGCGCAGCAGTGCTCTTACATGCGCCAGCAAAGTGCGTTGCTCGAAGGGTTTGGTCAAATACCCATCAGCCCCCGCCTCAAGACCCTCAGCCTCGCGATCAGCTGAAGTTCGTCTGCCCGAGACGTTTATTACAGGAATCGCGGCTGTCTGTTCGTTCGACTTTATTATCTTACAGACTTCAATACCGTCGATGTCCGGCAGCATCACGTCCAACAAAACAAGATCAGGCGACTGTTCGGTAACCAGACGCAAGCATTCGCGGCCTGTGGATGCTTGTAAAACTTTGTACCCGGCTTCCCGTAGCCAGATCGAATAAAGATCAAGCAGGTCGAGCGTGTCATCGACGACGAGGATTGTAGTTGTATTCATTCACACCTCGGGGCTAGTTTACCAGAAGACAAAAGTTCGCAGTGAATCATAGGAAGATTTATGAATTCATTTCGTCCGGCTTTCAATTGAGGCTGCAGAATTTTCGGGCGGGATATTTGCGTACTTGCGGTGTCGCGCAGCAGCAGAAATTTATACAGTTGGAGCTCCTAAATGATTGGCGACACAAGCGAGCAACTGCTCGGAAGAAACGTCCAGGTTTAAGTAACCATCAACCAGAGATGCTAATGGCTTTTCATCAATACCGATAGGAGTGATCGTTCCGAGCAGCACTATAGGTATAGGGAAGCTTAAAACTGCGCGCAGCCGAGATGCAGTTTGCAAGCCATCGAGCGTTGGCATGACGATAGCCATAAGCACTAAATCGGGATTAACAGACTTTGCAAGCTCTATCGCGGACTCGCCTGACTCGGCTGCGATTACCCGGTAGCCGGCTTGGGAAAGGATGTCGGAAAAGCGGGCGCGTAAATCTGGTGCGCTGATCGCGATGAGGATTGACTTCATGAGTGTGCCCCCAATTAAATGAGGAATGCTTGGGTACGCTACTTATAGATTAAGGTCAGCAAGTAGTCAATGATTTCTTTCTCTGAATAATTAAGTTCAACCTCACTCAGCAACTAAGGCTAGGTGTTTGCTCTCTCACTGGTGGCCGCGTTTATGTGGCTTCACTTCCGCCCTGATTGGGCGTCGGTTCTGGTGAAAAGCTGGGTGAAATAAAACGGCAGCGCCGGCGCTGCCCATTCGGGTCGAAGAATTTGGCTCCGCAGGTAGGTCACAGAGCCGGTGCAAATCATCGCGACTTTTAGCAGAGTTTTCAACTTTGCTAAGAAATTCGCGCGCTCGCCGTTTTTACACGGGTTCCACTCTCTCCACTTTAACACTCGGTTGTGCCTTAGTTGTGACAGGCATTTATGGTACCTATTAGACAATAGTGGCCTACCGCAATTGAGCCCTGATCAGAAAAACACTTCACGTCCAATTAGCGAGCGCGAGAGACTCATTGAACCCCAGACCCTTACCGTGTCAACGCCGTCCCCTATCACCTCGTATAGCGCGTAAACATTCCTAATGCCGTGAACGTTAACCAGCGGCTGGAGAAGTCGCGCATATGCTATATAAAACGGATAGAGCGTATTCAAGCGGGGCAAAATCGTGTCAAATTCTACTCTCGTCCGTCGGCTTTTCAGCGAATTTGACGCGAGAATTTACCGGCGGTGTACGGCAGGATTACTCTAGCGCTTCAAATCCGCGGTCCAGTTCACCACGACGCTGATTGGGGTGGTCTCTGTTTCTTCAATCGTTGAGTTTATTAGGAAGCGCTGCCCGTTCGCATTAACCACGTAGTGATTCCTGAATTCTGTCAAAGTAAGGACTCGCGTGCCAAAGAGCGCCTTGGGAACACCCGCCTCGAATGTGGTTCCCAGCTTTATATCCACCGCCATAAGTTTGCTATCGGCGGCAATGTAGAAAAGCTCGCGGCCATCACGCCTCCACCTCGGCTGGGCTCCGCCGCCCGTCGAGACCCGCCACCTGCCACCCGAAGCAGGCAATGTCTGGACGTAGACCTCAGGCGCTCCTGACTCGTCCGAAGTATAGGCTATCCATCCTCCGTCCGGAGAGAATTGCGCCTGATGTTCATTGAACTCTGTTTGCAGAAACGGATATGGCTGCTGATTCCCAAACATCGGCAACAACCACAAATCCCATTTTGTTTTCGGATTGAAGGTTTGATAGATAATGAACTTTCCATCTGCAGACCAGTCGTCTGGCCATTTCTCCTCACTCGACTTGAGCAGCACTTCCTCATTCCCGCCGCCGCTCGCAATCTTTTGATAAAGATTATTTACGCCTTCGCGATTTGAGCTGAAGACAATGCGGCTTCCATCAGGCGCCCAAAGCGGATTCGAGTCGCCTGCTGGATCGGTCGTGAATCGCGAAGGGATGCCGCGCAACAAGTCGAATAACCAGATGTCGTGTGTCCCCGTTTGTGTATCTACGCGGTTTACCGCAGCTAGCTTTTCATCAGGCGACAACTCAACAGTGAAATAAAGACCAGCAGTGCCGAGTGATCCAATCTGTTTGCCTCCCCGATCAAACCATAGGGGTTGGTTGAGCGCGCCGCTGCCGGTGCGATAGGCCAGCATGCCGTTTTCCGAGACGGAAAAGGCCCCACGACCAAGCCCTATGT
>JBHEMV010000085.1:0-11757 GCA_046262375.1 Pyrinomonadaceae bacterium | reverse complement strand
ATTCAGGACTATGCGTCCGAACACCGCATCCGGGAGCGGGGGCCGGGCCCCCTTCCCGCCCTGAGAGATTTCTGCAGTTGAGTGGAGGACACAAACCTGAAAGCCCTTCATGGGCAGGTCCCCTTCCTTGGTACTTAGAGATCTCACATATGTGACCAAACAGTCATTGAGAAATGATAAATGACAATGCAAAATCTTTCGTCCCTCCATTTTGCATTTTCCATTTCTCATGTTCCATTTTCCATTTTTCAGGAAGGGGACCCTGCCCCCGCTCAAGCTGCCGGCTGCTCAAATCTTTTAAACTGCTAACAATAGATTACTGCTGAACTGCTGCTCGCGGTCCACCCAGGTATGCGCGCGTGTAAATCCAGTACCAGAAGCCAATTTAGTAATGTCAGAAAGGTCGTACTTGTAAGAGTTTTCAGTGTGAATCTGTTCACCCTCACTGAATTGAACTTCCATTTCAAGCTGGCTGATAGTGACAGTTTGCGCTCGCAGACTTTCGATATAGATTTCGACGCGGCCAACTTCTTCGTTATAGAACGCGTGATGTTGAAACGACCTTAGATCAAAATCTCCGCCCAGTTCGCGATTGATGCGTGCCATCACGTTTAGGTTGAAGGCTGCCGTAACCCCAAGTGCGTCGTTGTAAGCTGCTTCGAGCACCTTTTTATCCTTCTTCAAATCGGCGCCGAGCAAGAGGGCGTCTCCTTCATGTAACACTTGTCGTAAGGCGCGCAGGAATTTTAGGGCTTCCTCCGGATCAAAATTGCTGACGTTCGAACCCAGGAAGAGCGCGAGGGTGCGAGGCCGCTGTTTCTTACTTAATTCCGCAAGACCTGCAAAATAGTCGGCCGCATACGCTTCAACCTTTAACTGTGGATAGGATTGCAAAAGAATTCGTGAGCTGCTGTCGAGCGCGGAAGCGGATATATCGACGGGAATAAAAAGAAGCTCGTTCTGTTTTCTCAATAGAGCTTCAATAATCAGTCGAGTCTTTGAGGCACTGCCGCTCCCCATCTCAATAAGGGTCGTATCGCCTTTCACTGAAGCAACTATCTCATCCGAATAACGCTCCAGAATCTCATTTTCAGCTCGCGTCAGGTAATACTCAGGCAGCAGGCAGATGGCCTCGAAAAGTTGAGATCCTAATTGGTCGTAAAAATACTTCGGTAGAAATCGCTTCGGCTTGGTAGAGAGACCACGACGCACGTCTTCGGCAAGTCCTGCCCGAGGCTCGCGCTTTAACAGGTTATGGATGAAGAATTTCTCTTCGCCTACTTGTGCAAGTTCAGTTTGCAACACTCGTGTTACCCCTTCTGCGCGCTAATTAACGGATCTGATAACTTTCTTTTAACCGGTTCAACGTATGATACCCAATCAAACCCGATTAGCAACTATTGGCCTGAACCTAAGGTATTGGTGGAGTTTGTCCGTAGTAATGGAAGGTAAAACCAAGCGCGACGAAAAACAAAATACCGAGAAAAACAACAGAGAGGACGCCAATCATATTGTTCGACTTTCTGCGCCCGCCGCGTGGCTTGGGGCACTTCTTTTTCTTTGTTCGGGAATCAGCCTTAGGGTTCTTTCTACCTTTTTCTTCATCGCTGTAATTGTAACACAAAAACACTTGACAGGAAATAGAATTTGTATTACATTATCCCCAAGTTAGGAGATAAGCGCAAATGGCAAAAGTCCTTCCGAAAGAAAAACAGATTCAGATAATCGGCGCGCTGGCTGAGGGTTCTAGTATGCGGGCAATTTGGCGTATGACAGGCATTCACCAAGACACGATTTGCCGTTTGGGTGTGTTCGCATAGGTCGGGGTTGCGCCAAGATACTCGACGCCAAAGATGCGCGATTTAACGTGCCATTTCCTGCAATTCGATGAGATTTGGGGCTTCAATCGTCACCGATTTTAGGGAGCAACAAGGCAATGCCGAAAGCTAAGAAGATCGGGAGACCAAAACTACCAAAGGGCCACGCCAAAGGGCGGATTGTTCCCGTCCGATTTAGTGAGGCGGAATTGAAGGCGTTCACTAAGGCGGCTGACGCCAGCGAGCATAAAACCCTGTCAGCTTGGATACGTCATACGCTCAAACAAGCAACGATGATTTGCCCAAGTTAAATAGCGTGCCACAGACCATGAACACAGATTTCAAATTAGGCCACTACCAAGAATAGAGCGCGCTTGACCGGCGACATTTTGCTTGGCAAGATCGGACGCTATGCTTTACGCGAAATGCCCCGCGGTGCTCCCTGGCCGCAGTCACTCCAGAACCAGAAATTTCGTCTTCATAACCGCTCTGCTGTTACTGCTTGCCGCGTTCGAACCTGTTTCCGCGCAAACCTACCGTCGAGAAATAGAAACGGGTGACAGGGTCTCGCTTTCAATCAAGAGCCGTAACGGTCGCGTGAGCGTGATTGCATCCGACGAGCAGCAGAAGAAGGTCACTATTGAGGCGAGTTCAACCGGTGCCCCGGTCGATGAAACGGATGTTCATGCGGTCGCCAAGGGGGGCCTCGTCGATATCGAGGTTCGCGATCGCCGCGATCAGGGCCGCATCGATCTTATTGTCCACATACCGTCGCGCTCCAAAGTCAAAATCGAAAGCGAAGCTGGGGCCGTTGATATTGTCGGGAACGTTGAAGCGGCCGAGGTCAGTACGAACACGGGAACGATTCACGCCGATGTTCCGCTCGACGCTGTTAAGTTCAATTTTATGTGGGCAGCAAGCAGACCGCGCTATCTAAGCGATGTGGAGCTTCCGAAGATCAAAGAAAAAGCTGGAGGCTTATTCACAATTTCAGGAAAGCTTGGAGAGAAGAAGCAGAAGAAAAGCGAGCGTGTCGAACTCGAGTTCCTGACGCAGCGCGGCGTGGTTTTGCTGAACGTCGATCCCAGCATGGTGCCGAGCGATCTCCACGAACGGCCACTGACTAATGCTGCCCGCGCAATTGTTCGCAGTGGCGACAGCCAGTTAACTGATGCTATCCGCAAGGTCTCACCAAAGATGTTTGGTGATTACGCGAAAACGCTGCCGCCTCCTGAGAAAGAGCCGACGCTGGTTAAGCGGGCGTCCCCCGGCCAATTCGTGACCGCCCTCTCGCCGCAACTGCTTCGCTTTAATGCCAGCGTCACCGATCGCAACGGACGAGCGATTGGGGGAATGAAGGAATCCGATTTTTCCGTCTTTGAAAATGGCCTGGAACGTCAGGTGACGAAAGTTGTGCCTACTAACGAGCCCTTCAATCTGGTGCTCTTACTGGACGTCTCCGGCAGCGTGGAAGAGCGCATCGACTTCATTCGTAAAGCGGCTCGCGACTTTTTGAGGACGGCGAGTCCACAGGATCGGATCGCCATCATCAGTTTTCGCGACGACATTCAGGTCATTTCTGATTTCAGCACCGATCGTAAAATGCTCTCAAAGAAACTCGATGAAATAGATGCCGGTGGCGCAACTGCTCTTTTCGATGCACTCGGATACGTACTGGCCGATACCGTCAAACAACTTCGCGGCGAAAGGACGGCTGTGGTCATTCTTTCGGACGGCGACGACAACAAGTCGTTTGTCCCGTTTCCTGCGATTTTGGAAGCAATCATCGAGTCAGGCGCCCTAGTCTATCCGCTTTACGTTCCCTCGGGCTTGATACCTGAGGCAAGCGTTCCGAGGCCCGAAGCCACCATTGATCCCTTGCGCACTCGTTATTTAACACTCACTACGCGCGCGGAAGAAGAAGGCCAACAACTGGCTCGGGTCTCCGGCGGCGTTTATTATCCCATTCGTCATCTTGAAGACTTGCAACACGCGTACGACGACGTCGTTCTCCAACTTCGTACCGCTTATACCATCACCTACGCTTCCAATTCGACACCTCCAGGTAATCCCAGAGTGCGTGTGCGCGCCAACCGCGAGGGAGCATCTGTTCGGTTGAGCCCGGTGGTGAATGTCGCCACACCGTAGGATTGACCATTCATTAATCATATGGCGTTTTCCTGATCTGGCTTTCTCCTGATATTCGCGCTGCTATGGCTTGTAACTGCGATCGCGAGGTCTGCCAGGGCACGGGGTTTACTTTTCATCCTTCATCCCTCATCCTTTCCCTCGCATGTCTCAACCACTCTTCGCATCTCTATTTGATGAAACCGAGCGGCGGCCGCTAACAGTCAGCGAGCTGACCGAGTCAGTTCGCAAAGCGATCGAATCGCGTTTCGCGACCGTGTGGGTAGAAGGCGAGATATCAAACTTCAAGGCACATACGTCAGGACATTGGTACTTCACCATCAAAGATGAAGGCGCCCAACTTCGGGCAAAATGTTTTCGTTCAGCGAACAGTCGCATACGTTTTCGGCCCACGGACGGACTGCACGTCAGGGCTCGAGGGCGCCTCACAGTTTACGAAGCGCGCGGTGAGTATGAACTGATCGTCGAGGCGCTCGATCCTGTAGGCGCCGGAGCATTGCAAGTTGCATTCGAGCAGCTAAGGAACCGTCTGCAGGCCGAGGGGCTATTTGCTCAGGAGCGGAAACGGGCGTTGCCGGTTTTCCCCGGACGAGTGGGAGTCGTTACGTCTCCCACAGGCGCGGCAATTCGAGACATTCTAAACGTAATTTCTCGTCGCACGCGCACGGTCCATGTGCTCTTCTCTCCAGCTCGCGTACAGGGCGAAGGTGCAGGTCGTGACATCGCCCGGGCAATCAGACTGATTAACGAACATCATGCGCGCGCCAAACGAGAAGGGCGAAACGACGAATTGGTCGACGTGCTAATTGTTGGCCGGGGCGGTGGATCGACCGAAGACCTCTGGGCATTCAACGAAGAGGAAGTGGCCCGCGCGATTCGAGCTTCACATATTCCGGTGATCTCAGCTGTGGGCCATGAAACAGATTTTACTATTGCTGATTTTGTAGCCGATCGGCGAGCGCCTACACCGTCAGCCGCGGCCGAACTTGTCGCTGCTCGCGAAGATCAGATTTGCTCCACCCTCGCGCAAATGGGCCAAACTCTTTCGCGGCTTATGCGTTACAAGATTGTTGCTGCTCGAACGCGCGTGCAACAACAGGCTCTATCGCAGGTCTTCGCTGAAGTTAGAAGCAAGTTGCGCGATGCGGAGGCGTCAACAAATTCAGCGCGGCATCGCCTCCAGATTCTGATGAGCGAGGTGCTGCGTGGTGCACACTTGCGCGCTGATCCTTTAAGGCGAAGCCTGGCACCGGCGCAGTTGCGCGCGCGGTTCGTTGAAGCACGTGTTCGCTTCGATTCGGCGTATAGTGGCTGCCACGCGGCTATTGAAAAGGAGATGGAGGAAGCGGCAAAGCGCCTGGGATTGGCAGCAGCTTCGCTCGACGCGCTCTCACCCCTGGCTGTACTTCAACGTGGTTATGCGATCGCGCAACGTGAGGATGGAAGTCTTGTACGTGATGCGAATTCTGTTTTTATAGGCGATTCAGTAAGAGTAAGGTTAGCCAAAGGAAGAATTGGTACGCGCATTGAAAGCATAGAGCCAACCGACGAAATAGAATCATAGCCTCAATCAAATGCATGAAAAACAACGATCAGCAAGCCAAAAGCTTTGAAGCGTCGCTCGAAGCTCTGGAGCAAATTGTCCATGAACTCGAAAAGGGCGATTTGCCACTCGAAAAGAGTTTGGAATTATTCGAGCAGGGCATCAGTCTTTCTCGTCAGTGCCAGGAACGCCTCAGTCAGGCTGAGCGGCGCATTGAAGTCCTGCTGCGCGACAACCAGGGTCGTCCGGTGGTAAGCGCGTTCGAAGACGCAAAAGTAATCTCCGGGGAAAGCAGCAGCGGCAACGATGAAAACGGCTTCTGAAACGGGCTCTCAGATTTTGGGCATGGCGAGTGATTCCTTGTTCCAGCAATTCCTGGGTGAGACTCGCGCGCTCGTAGATGGAGAGCTCGATCGACTATTGCCCGGCGAGTCTATCCCTCCGTCAAAGGTCCACGCCGCAATCCGCTGGAGTGTTTTTGCCGGTGGCAAACGTTTCCGGCCTGCCCTTTTGTTGGCTGTGGGAGAGACGTTCGGTGCGCGTAAAGAACAACTCCTTGCGACCGCTTGTGCCCTGGAGATGATCCATACCTATTCGTTGATTCACGACGATCTCCCTTCCATGGATAACGACGATCTGCGACGCGGACGCGCGACCTGCCATGTTCGGTTTGGCGAGGCGACTGCGATCCTTGCCGGCGACGCGCTTCAGACCCTCGCTTTCAAAATCGTTGCGGACGATGAAAAACTCTCCGCGGCAAAACGTGTCCTTCTAATCTCGGAGGTTGCACAGGCGGCAGCGACACCTGACGGCATGGTGGCAGGACAAGCCTGCGATCTGGAAGCAGAATCACGAGAGGTAAGCACCGGCCAGTTGGAGCAGATCCATCGGCTGAAGACCGGGGCTTTGATTATCGCTGCCGCACGGTGCGGAGCAGTTATCGCTGATGCATCGGAAACTGAAGTTTCGGCCATAACCGATTACGCCGCTCAGCTTGGCCTCCTTTTTCAAATTACCGACGACCTTCTGGATATTACCTCAACAGCCGAAACGATAGGCAAGACTCCGGGGAAGGACCTGCGCTCGAAAAAAGCTACGTACCCGGCGCTCTACGGCGTTGAAGCAACTCGCAAACACCTGGCTGACGCTCATGAGAGCGCTTGCGCCTCTCTCGGAAACGTCCATCAGCCGACGGAGTTGTTGCGCGCCATTGCGAATTTCCTTCTGGAGCGTCAAGCGTAAACGCTTTTTTTACTTCGGAGCTTTGTACTTGGTTCTTTTGTACTTTGTGTTTTGTCTTACCGGCCGAGGATAAATCCGGGGAAAAAACTGCAAAGTACACAGATGAAAATACAAAGGACAAAGCACAAAGAACAAAGTTCAAAAATCGAGCTGGTATTATTTTTACAGATGAAACAAAACCTTGCATTCATACTGATCATTTCAATCGCGTTCTTTGGGGCTTGCCGCCAGACAACCACGCCAACCCCAACCACTGCATTTATTGAGTCCGCCTACCAGCAGGAGCTCGAAGCCTGGCAGAGCGGTCGCCGTGCCAATCTGACAAAGGAGGATGGTTGGCTTACGCTCATCGGTCTTTTCTGGTTGAACGAAGGCGAGAATAAATTCGGCAGCGCTCCAAAGAACGCCATCGTACTGCCGAAGGATAAAGCGCCAGGCGTCGCAGGATCACTATGGCTGGGGAAAGGTCGCGTGCGGTTGATAGCACGGCGACACGCCAGGATTTCTGTGGCATCCCCAGTCGGAGATATTAAGAGAGACTCCAGATCCATCACGACACTGGATCTCAAAGACGATAGCGAGGATGCCGGGCCAACTATCCTGAAACTCGGCACGCTGCTTATCAATGTCGTGAAGCGCGGTGAGCGCATAGGTGTCAGGGTTAAGGATACGGAAAGCCGGACGCGACGTGAGTTTAAGGGCCTCGAGTATTATTCGATTGATCCGAAGTGGCGAATTGAGGCGCGCTTTGAGGGTTACCAACCGCCGAAAACGATTCCCATTACGAATGTGCTGAGCATGACGGATAACGAGGTTTCACCCGGTGCGCTCGCGTTTGAGGTGGGCGGCCAGACTTATCGACTCGATCCGATACTGGAAAAAGGCGAAACCGATCTTTTCGTGATGATTGCCGATGGAACCACCGGGGGCGAAACTTATGGCGCGGGTCGTTACCTTTACGTAGCGCCGCCTGATGCCTCCGGAAAAGTCGTGATTGATTTCAACAAAGCCTACAGCCCGCCATGTGCCTTCACCAACTACGCCACCTGTCCCCTACCACCGCGACAGAATTATCTTCCGTTTCGCATTGAAGCCGGCGAGAAGAAATACGCCGGCACGATTCATTGATCCAGGCAGAAGTCAAGACAGTTCCGTTCTTAGTAGTGGGTCCGTTTCGCTGAAAGCGTCCGATAAACTTCAGTTTGTCGCAGCGCAACGACAAGCTAAAAGCTTGTCGAACATTAAACTGACCCAACACCCCGTTCTTAATAAACCAGCGGGGGCAATGCGGGGTCCCCAGCGGGGCAGCCCCGCTGGGGTGCTAGGCCCGCCTTCCCAACCTGAGAGACAGTCTAACTCGCTCGCTTCGCCTGACCTTGAAACCCTTTCCAGCGGGAATTTAGGAGTGGAGTGTGATCAACTCCTGGTCAGGAAGGTGGGCTAGCCCCGCTTCGCGTTTTGCAGCTTAGCAAACTAAGGACTGGTCAATGCTTCACCGATTCTTTCATGGCGGTCGGTAGGCTTCGGTTTTTTCCTCAATATTGCTGCTGAGATCACGGTAATAATCAATCCTATGGGAAATGGCTCAATGAAGGAGATGGCAGCATTGATCAGCGGGTTATCGTACATCGCTTTGAAGCTCTTCATCTCCTGCAGCTTTGCGTCAATCACCTGTTGGCTGGCGCCTGACACCCTCAATTGCTCGATCATATAGTTTGCATACTTCTCGCCAAAACCTGGCATGAGCTTGAAGTAGATGATCTCCCACGTGATTACGTAGCAGACGCACGAAATGAGCGTGATCAGGATGCCGACGCTGAACGCCCGGCCGAAACTGATTGTGCCGGCGCCCACACTTTCGCGATAAGAGCGAATGCCGAAAAACACCATGAGGAACGAAAGAACCATCGTGGTGTAACCAATGATCTCGCCTTTCTCGAAACCGATCCTATCGATGAACGGCAGCGTAGACAGCATCATCAAAGACAGGATGGCGCCGGAAATCAGCCCGAAAGTCAAAACTGTTTTTTTCATGAGAGTAGTTCTCCTAAACTGAAAATGGGTGGCTATCGGGCGTGAAAGTATCTCTCCAGCGGCGGGTTGTCGTCATACTTTCGCATGATTTTCGACGGACTCGCAAAATTAATACTTTCGTTTGAGGTGCCGACAATGAGATTTGGCTCTACGGCAGATGAGCCACCATTGACGCGTGGAAGTTTGTTGGCAATCCTTACCCGGACGTCTATGGAATCAGGCCGAGTTCTTTGCCTATCTGCACCGCCTGCGTTCGCCGTTTGGCCCTCAGCTTATCGAACAGCCGGCTGGAGTGGGTCTTCACAGTGTTCTCACTTACGAAGAGTTTGTCGGCAATCTCGCGGTTGCTCATGCCGTTCGCAATCAACGCAAGTATCTCCAGTTCCCGCGGAGTGATGGCCAGCTGGCGCAATCTTTCTTCATTCAAAGCAAACGGCGCCGCGGTTGAAACTGTTACCTCTTTTATGACGATGACCTCTTGCTTCCTGGTAAGCTTTAGACCCAGCCAAAGTCCTAGAATCGCAAACAGGAGAGCAATCAATCCTCCGTAAATCTCCACTGAATGTTCCACCACGAGGAAGCGATACTCAACGAGCTTGAGCACAAGGATCAGCAATCCGCCGCAGAGACCGTAAAGGAGAATGTGCTTTTTCACGTGTGGAATAAGAAGAAAGCTACTCGTTTCGCACTGATTATTGCTTCGCGGAAAGAGCGGCTATGCCGACTGATGTGCGGCAGGTGTTTGACCTTACGAGCCTGCCTGAGATTGTCTTGGGCTAGCCCCAGATTAGGGGGGCAGCCCCCGGTATAACTAGCATTCTTGCCGGTGGGGCGGAGCCACCACCGCACATCAGGCGGCGGAGCCGTATCTTACCCGACCAGTCGTCTTTAGAAAACGGGAGACTGAACGTAGGGCTGAATGAGAGTTACCCGCCAATGCCTGCCTTTTTTTGCATCTGCTTTAACTTGTCGGGAATGAACGAAGTGATCTGGTGTGTTTCCTCGTGTCCGTCAGAAAACGTTTGATAAAGCGAGAAGTCGGGCAGGGAAAGGCAGCTTAACGGAGACTGAAGGCTGTAGCCTGTATCTATACCGATGGCGCTGTGAGAGATGTATATGCCATGACGGCCCACTCGCCCACGCAAAGGAAGCAGTGGAGTCGGCGTGTGGCCAAAGATGCAGGGTTTGCCTCTGTAATTTTTATAAAACTCCATATCTCGCATCCACAGCAAAGACTGGGGAGGTGTGTCGCGTGGATGCTTTTTTCGATCGAGCCCTGCATGGACATATATTGCGTAATCATCTTCGTGGTAGAACGGCAATTCGTTGAAGAAGTCCAGGTGTTCTGACGGAACACTGCTCTCAATCGTCCGCCGCGCCTCATCGAGGTCCTGCTCTTTTGATACGATAAGGGGTTTCCCCACATACTGTTCAAAAGTTCGTTCGCCCCCGGTGACGGGAGTAATCCAAAGGTTGGCTGTCCCTTCGATAAAATCCAACAACATCTGTTCATGATTGCCGCGCAAGCAACGCACTTGATCGGGATTATCCCGTTGAAGTTTCAATACCAGCTCAACACAGCCGGGCGCATCGGGGCCTCGATCGATCAAGTCGCCCAGAAAGACGAGCGTATCGGAAGATTCTTCGCGCGGAAGCAAGTCCAGCAGCCTGTTAAGCTGGGCACAGCGGCCGTGAATATCTCCGATAACGAAAGTTTTCATGCCGCTGTCCCCTCACTCTTCTCAAGCGATTTCCTGACCCTCTGCATGAGCTCCTTAAAACGCGGGTCAGCGTGTAGATCAGACCAGTTTGGATCCGATTCGAACCACAGGTAGTTTTCGTTGCCAAGCTTGATGGCCTTTTCAAGCCACTCCAGCGCCAATACCTGCCGTCCCTGTAGCAAATAGGCCGATGCGAGCCAGTAAGCAATATCGTGGTCCGCGGCTGCGGCCACTTTAACTCTTTCCGTTAACTGTTGGTTGGCTTGCTCGTGCTTGCCCTGGGCGCTCAAGCAGATTGCCAGAATTGGGCGGATTCCATCCATCTTGGGATGCCGCTCCAGCACCCGTTCCAGAATGCGGGTTGCTGCGTCAATCTCGCCACGGTAATAAAGCACCCGCGCGCGAAAGGTCTGGACCATCGGATGGTCCGGTTCGATCTCCGAACCCTGATCAAGTTCATGCAAAGCGTCTTCGTAACGCTGCTGGTAGGTGAAAATTCGCGCGCGGTTATAACTGGCTACCAGCCGTTCTCCAGGGCTGAGCCGAACCATACGATCGAAGCTGCGCAACGAGCGCTCATACTCTCCATCCAGCCGCGCCACGACGCCGCGTACAAAGTGAACACCCACATCGTTGGGATATTCTTCGCGGAGGAGCATAACTTCCTGGCGCGCCTTCTGCTTTTCGCCCCGCGAAAGATAGATGAAGACCATCTGCATGCGCGCCTCGAGTAGTTTTGGATCGAGGGAGAGTGCTTTATTGAACGCCGTTTCCGCTTTGCCGTAATCGTCTCGTTCACCCAATCCTTTGAGAACGCGGTGGACGTAACAACTCCCCAACGCCGAATGTGCGAAGGCGAAATTTGGATCCAACTCAATAGCCCGCTTGAAGTGATTGATGGCCGAGTCCAGATCAGCGCCTCCTATTGTGTGGTGGATGAACTGCGCCAGGCAGTTTCGCCCGCGCAAGTATTCTTCCGATGCCGCCGCGTCGGTTGTAGTGCCACGCGCCAGATCGACCCTTTCGTCCGGACTCAGCTCAAGGCGCAGGCCATCGACGATGTGCTGAACGATGCTGTCCTGAACGGCAATGATATCCCCCGCGTCAGCATCGATGCGGTCGCTCCAGAGAATCTCGCTCGTTCTAACGTCAAGCAACTGCACCGTTACCCGCAAATGATCGCCCGCCCGCAGGAAGCTGGCAGTCAGAATAGCGTCAACATCCAGCTCGCGGCCGACGTCCTCCGGTTCAA
>JBHEMV010000084.1:0-11916 GCA_046262375.1 Pyrinomonadaceae bacterium | reverse complement strand
GGCTCGGTGCGTTTCATTATTCTTCTTGACGATTATCGCCATGCTGGGCACCGTTCACGGTCAAGCCGCGAACAGCGCGCGGTCGGCGAAAGCGACCGTGCCTTACTTTACAGAACCGGCGCTCGCAACCCGATCGCAATGAAATTTCTTTTGTTTCTGGCGGTGACATATGGACTGTGCCCGCCACCGGCGGCGCGGCCGGTTTACTGATTTCGCATCCTGCCAACGAATCGCGGCCACTTTATTCACCGGACTGTCGCACGCATCAGCAACGGACGACTCGGTTACGTCCATATGTTTGACATGAGCTCGGCCTCGCTGGCGCAGTTTTATGTTGATCTGGATGCGGAGAACCACGCTCGGGATGGCGTGGTGATAGACATACGCAACAACAATGGCGGCTTTGTAAACGTTTATGCGATCGACGTGTTAGCGCGGCGAGGTTACTTAACAATGACACCGCGCGGTTTTGGTCCAACCCCGGCACGAACGGCGCTTGGTCAACGCTCTCTTGAACGCCCTACGATCCTTGTCACCAATCAGCATTCACTCTCCGACGCCGAAGATTTTACCGAAGGCTATCGCAGCCTGCGGTTGGGCAAAGTCGTTGGGGAGCCGACGGCAGGCTGGATCATTTACACCACGAACTTAGCGCTTATTGACGGTACAGTTTTTCGCGTTCCATTTATTAGAATCACATCCAGCGACGGCAAAGATATGGAACGTAGCCAGTGGACATCGCGGTAACGCGTCCGATCGGCGAGACCTTGACGGGCCGCGATTCGCAGCTCGACGCGGCTGTGCACGAGCTGCTAAAAGAATAGAAACGCGTGGCCCGCTAAAAGAGGAGGCACCAATGAAACTGGGCGAATCACTATTACCGGAGTTTGATCCGTATGGGTTTTAGGCCAGAGATCAGTTTGCGATTTTGCTGGTCAGGACTACAGTTTATGCTAGAAAAGCTCAAACTTGATCGTGAGATACTTCTTCGGATTCTGGCGGAAGTCGTAGATCAGTTTCACTCCTTCAGACGAAAGCTGGTTTACATTGGAATAGAGTGCTTCGTCTGTCAGGAGTTTTCCCAGCGTGCCTTCCCCGCGTTGAGCTCCGGCAACCACATTGTCGATGCGTTCTGCTGTCGTATTGAAGCGGGCAATAGCTGAGCGAGCATCATTGTATATTTGCTCATCCTTGATTAGTTTTCCAAGAGTACCGCGACCTGCATTAATATCCGCGATCATCGAGTTAATTTGCTCAACCGAATGATCAAGCCGATCAGCTGTTCGATTGATGCGATTGTAGAGCTCGTCGCTTGTCAGAAGCTTGCCCGCAGTGCCGCGACCGGCTCGTAAATCCTCAGCAATTTTTCGCAACTGTAACGCTATATCATTAGCGTTGTTGTAGAGCGCAGGATCGTTAACAAACTTGCCGGCGGAACCGCTGCCTGATCTTATCAAGCGCATGACCTCTTCGGTTTCGCGGACGGTAGCATTGAGGTTGTTATAGAGCGCTTCGTCACTAAAGAGCCGACCAACTGTGCCCTTGCCCTCCTGGACATCGCGGACTATGACGGCAATCTGATCGGATAGCTTGCTGAGGCGTTGGGCAAGGTCGGTTCCTGAAGTAGCGAAATCATTTACAGTATTAGAAGTGGAAGAGCGAAGAATGTCGTAGTCTTTTACTGGTTGCGCCAAAGTTGTGCCCGGGCTGATGTTAATCAGCATCTCATTGCCGAGCAGGCTCGGTGATCCTTGTTGCGCAGTGGAGTCCTGGCGGATACGTTCATTGGCGGGACGCCCGTCAATATCTGCATCAATGGTCATTAAGGCCTCCACGCGTTGCGCGGTTGCCTCAGTTGAAGGCGGCAGCAGGGTGATTTCCTCGACCTCTCCCACCCGAACGCCCGAGAGTCGCACTTCTGATCCTTCGCGCAGACCATTAGCATCGGCAAAGCGAGCTTTCAAGTGTAGCTTCTTTGCGAAAGGGTTAATGTCGCCAGAGGCGTTAAGTATCAGAACAATCAAAATCACTATTGACACCAAAACGAATATGCCGACGCGCAGCTGATTAAAGTTTGCTGTTTTTGTTGATCTTGGCATGTTGTGCAGTAAGGGATGAAGAATGCGGGACGAAAGATGAAAACGGCGCCGCTTCAGCGGAGTTTATCCTTCGGCCTTCATCCTTCCGCCTTCATCCTTTCATTAATGTCCGCGCAGAAACTTTTGAATGTATTGGTCATCGGACTTGCGCAGGCGCTCGTCAGTGCCGCTATAAATGATCTTACCTTCACGCATCATCATCACCTTGCTATTGGTTAGACAAAGCCGTTCGCCCTCTCGCTCAAACACCACCTGGCCCTGTTCGTTGACAACCGCGTACTCGCTGCAGAGGTAGTCGAGATTGTTCATTTCGTGTGTGACGAACATGGAAGATACATCTTCCAGATCCCGAAGTTTCATGGCGAGCTCACAAATCGTGCGCGAGGTTGGCGGGTCGAGACCTGCAGTGGGCTCGTCGAAGAGCACAATCTTTGGATCACCGATTAGCGCCCGTGCAATACCCACGCGACGCCTCATGCCTCCCGAAAGTTCGGCGGGCATTTTGTCGATGGCATCTTCGAGATTGACGAAGTGAAGCATACGCCGCACCTCTGGTTCTACTTCATCTTCCGGCAAACGTTGTTCGTGCAAACGGTAAGCAACGTTATCGTAGACTGAAAGTGAATCAAAAAGTGCGCCCTCTTGAAACACCATGCCGATTTTCTTGCGCACAGGCATCATTTGCACTTCGGTGTAGTCAGTGATGTCTTCGCCGTCAACTAAAACTCGTCCTTCGTCCGGCTTAAGCAAACCCAGCACCAGCTTGATAATCGTAGACTTACCGCCACCCGAGCCTCCCAGTATGATCCGCGTTTCACCCTTCATTACCTGAAAGCTCAGGTGGTCCAGGACGACGCGATCATCAAAGGCGAGAAGCACATCACGAAATTCGATGGCGGGAATGATGCGATCGCTGTCGTCAACTTCGGCGAATGTCGAGTCAGCGGCGTTTTGGCTTACCGGCTCCTGCTTGCGCATTTGGTCTGATGATGTCGTTGATACAGGCATATTCCTAATGACGCTAGCTCTTCGGCATCCCCAGCAGGTATTGGAGGGCTCTAGCGATGAAGAAGTCGGTGATGATGACGACAATAGAAGCCGTCACTACCGCGCGCGTTGTCGACCTTCCGACGCCCACCGTGCCACCCTCAGTATTCAGGCCTTTGTAACATGCAATTGATCCAATAATGAGTGCGAAGCAGATTGGCTTAATAACGCCACCAATAATATCATCGGAAGTAATTCCGTCCCGAACGGAAGCGATGAACTCGTTCATGGAGAGTCCGAAAAGAGATGTCGCGACTAGTCCGCCACCCCCTATACCAACAACGTCGGCGACCACTGTAAGTAGTGGCAAAGTTATTATCAGTGCGATGAGGCGCGGCGCGACAAGCTTCTTTATGGGATCGGTGCCCAGGGCGCGCATGGCGTCGATCTGTTGAGAGGCGGTCATCGATCCCAGTTCAGCCGCGATAGCTGAACCGACCCTGCCGGTTACCATTAGCGCGCAGAGCACCGGTCCCAGCTCGCGCACGAGCGAGATCGCTACCAGCCGGCCGGTTTGCGATTGCGCCCCATAGAATTGCAGAGTTGGAAAAGTCTGCAGCGTAAGAACGCCCCCAGTGAAGAAGCCAGTTAGAAGAATAATGGTCAGCGAGCCGACGCCAATCACATCCATTTGGGTGATTGTTTCAGACAGGTAGCGCGGCCCCCTGAAAAGTCCAGTGGCCGCACGCGCGGCTATCAACGTGGTTTCCTGCAGCTCGAAGATAGAGCGCGTAACGATGTTCATCTAGAGGTCAATAAGGGAGCTGGCCACATCAGTCCTGCTTTTTCGGGACATCGCGGGCCTGCGGTTTTCACGACCAAGGATTTGTGCGATGCGCCCGCATTAGAAAGCTCGAGGCTCTCAAAAGAAAGCTCGAGGCTCTCAAAAAACGCAAATGGCCGCATCTGATAAAGCGGCTTATCATGCGCAAAATCCTCGCAATGCGTCAAGCTTACAAGGATTACGCGCTGGAATGACTGAAGCTATGAGAAACGAAACACGGTTAATAGTTGAGCCGGCCACGCATCGCCTGGCCGGCTCCGTTATTCCCGATTGTTGGTAATGTTAAGTTCGAGCCCTTCGTTGCAAGCCGCGTCGAGGAAAAAGCGGTCTCAAACCATTGCGCTGGTTTTGCAAACCGCGATCAATACGCTGCTGTCGTCGTTGCCGGCTTCCATTAAATATTCGATCTCGACCAACCTGGCGCGCCTGCTGGCGCAACGTTCGCAAGATACTCAGCTGCTCCGAGTTCAGTACGCGTCGAATTCTGACCTCAGTCAAAATCCTCATGCGCATCGATGCGGCCTGCGCTGCGGCAACGTCTCGCATGCGCTGCTCAACCACAGCCTCATCGGGGTTGTCCACATTAAGCGCTTCCTCCAATGCTCGATTTGTTTCCCGAAGGCGTTCATTGATTGCAACCCGTTCTGCTTTGGTTTGCTCTCGAATTGATCGGATCCTTTCGCGCTGCTCTGGACTCAGATTTAGTTGCCGCACAGGATCGTCCACCCGGCTCTGTTGAGACTGTTCCGGCTGCGCCTGTTGCTGCTGTACTTGCCCCTGAACAGAGGAGACCGCAACAAAGAAAAGGAGCGCCGCTAACGCTAAGATTCGACTGTTGCGCTTCATAGAGACCTCATTGATTATTCATCATCCAAAACCGCGCCCCGCTGATGGCTATTGATTAATTTTGTCCTCGAGTAAATCGAGCTCGCCATCAGAGCTTCCATCTGTCAATCTCAAATCAGCGGCCAACTGCTCACGTTCAACCCTCGAAAGCGGACGTCGCGCCCTTTGTTGCCTAACAGTACCCGCAACATTATTGGCCAACTCGGCCCTTGGCTTTACACGGCGTCCAGGATTGCGTTGCGAGCTAATGTCGACAACGAGCGGGGAAGCTGGCGCCGGCTCTTTGGAACTTTTGATTCTCTGAAGTTCATCCCGCACGCGCTGCTCCACCAGCGCATTGAGCTGCTGCTCGGAATAAACTTGCGCATTGGGGTTGGTTGCCACTGCAGGAGACGGTATATCTCGCCAACGAGCAACAGCCAGGCCTGCCAGCACACAGAAGACAAGTGTGGCTAAGGCAACTGCGCCCTTCATCCATGGAGGCGAAAGCCTGAAAAACTCTCTCAGAGCTGCTAACGCTGATGCTTTCTCCGCGCTCAGTTTAGTCACATACGACTTGTTGATTGTCTCAGTAGAAATTACGCCGCCCAAAGATTCGTTGCGCCAGGCGACCACAGAATCACGAACGTCCCTGAGTGCGGTCAGCTCAGCACCGCATGCTGGACAGTCGCGCATGTGGTGTTGAAAAGTGCGCGACTCGGCATCCCCCAACTCGCCGTAGAGAAAAGCAATGAGGTCATTCTCGCGTCCACAATTCAGGATATTAACTTCTTCTTTCATTTCGTCACCCACCTCAAACCTCAATCATTACTAAATTTCTGCAGCCGCATTTGCAACTGCCTCAAAGCCGTATATAGCCGACTTTTAACTGTGCTTAATGGCAAGTCAAGCGCGTCGGCAATCTCTTGAAACGTAAGCTCTTCAAATTCCTTCATTACCACAACCTGGCGTAAGTCGATTGGCAAATTATTCACCGCTAGCCTCACGGCAGCAGTTCTTTCCAGTCCTTCGACCACTCGCGCCGGGGAATAACGAATCGGTGCAGAAAAACTCGCCGCGTTCTTTTCCTCCTCAACGTCGAGGGCGCTCTCGTTTCTCACTTTCGCTCGACGCTGGCGCGTAATGCACTGGTTGACAGCAATTCGATGTAACCAGGAGGACACTTTCGCTTCACCACGGAAAGCGCGCAGGTTTCGAAAGGCAGCCAGGAACGTCTCCTGAGTGGCGTCGCGAGCATCCTCCTCGCGTCCGAGCATGCCAAAGGCAAGCGCGAAGATCCGCCGCTCCCAGCGTTGCACAATCTCGCCGAAAGCCTCCCCGTCGCCCGTCAAGGCACGTTCTACGATATGCTCGTCGCTCGTAACGCTTCCTTCCTGCAGATGTAGAAACCTGGCGGCGTCTCCAATCTTTACACGCGGCACCCATGGGGCGTTGCGCTTCATACGGTTAGACGTGTTCCACGCCTCGTAAGTCTAATAAAAGCTCATTTCGCGGCAAAGTAAAGGCTGTCTCGGGTCCGAGCCAACTCCAGCCAGTTCTGAGTGCGCACCGCCGGAAAGTGGTGCCATCACCGTTTAAACGAAGCAAAAACGCGTTGACACGCGATATTTGGTCGATCATAATGAGTAGCGGCCGTCCGGCTGATTCGAGACTTTCCAAAAAAAACTTAGTTTTCCTAAGCTTGATCCAAACAAAGTTCGACTAAATGCTAGAAAAGATAGGGCGAATTCGTCTTCTATACATCGTTCTGGGCGTGTTGCTGTTAGTCGGCCTCCTACCCCTGGCTTTAGCCGGCACTTTACTTTCCGGCCGGAGTGCTGAGGAGCTGCGGTCGGTCGAAGGTCGCTATCAAGCACAGCTGGTGCAAGACAAGGCCAGGCAGATCGAACTCTATGGACAACGTTATCGCGACGTCGTTACGGGACTCGCCCGGGCTTTTGAAATTGCAGGTGGGATCAAGGCGCTCAATGATGCCGGTTATGATTCACGTCTGCAAAAAACACTGGAAGAGGATCCGAACCTCATTGCGCTGGCAATTTGGCCCGTAAGCGGCGAGCTTCACAGAGCGTTTCAGCCAGACGTCATTCAGCGTGAAGAAGTTGATCAGCGGGTCAGCGAAGTCCTTGCGAAAATGAGCGGACGCGGCATAGTTGTAAGCCGGCCCCAGCTTATTCGATCGGGACAAGAAATGGCCATGACTGTCGCCGCCCCGGTGATGGGTGGGGAAACGGGTCGTACTGTGGTAGCGGCCGTAGTCGCAATAATTTCGTTTCAGGAAGTCTTCAAAGCCGTTCATCAGGCCACATCAAAGAGCGAGCGTGAACTGTTGAATGCAGGGCTTCCCGTTGTCTTTGTGGTAGATCAGAACGGTCGAGCAGTTGCGCATCCGGAGCCAAATGTGGCTTTTTCGGAGAAGCCGATGACCGACCTTAAGGTGGTCCGCGACTGGCAGGAATCGGGAGCGCAAGTGCAGTCAGCGCTTGAACCCTTCACGCTTGTCAGGGACGGCCGAAATATAGGGATGCTCGGTTCGTACGCCACTGCCGAATTGGATAAGTACTCGCGACTCGGGGTGATTGCTATTCAGGATGAATCGGCAGCGCTCGCTTCAGTCAGTGATATGTGGCGGCAGACAATCTGGATAAGCGTCGTGGCGGGACTGCTAACCCTCGTGATCGGTTTCTTTTTCGCCAAGAAATTGACCCAGCCAGTCCAGGAGCTGGCCATAGGAGCCCACCGGATTGCTTCGGGTGATTTCACACAACGGATCAAGGTCCGCAGCATAACCGAACTGGTGCAACTCGGCGAATCGTTTAATTTGATGACTGACCAGCTCGAACATTACATCAAAGACTTGCAGCGCTCGGCAGATGAAAATCGAGAACTGTTTCTCGGAACCGTAAAGGGACTTGCAGCTGCTATAGACGGCAAAGATCCTTATACACGTGGCCACTCAGAACGAGTGTCGAGAATGTCGGTAGCGATAGCTCAGCGCCTGGAACTCTCCGATGATGAATGTGAAAAAATCAGAATCAGTGCGTTGCTTCATGATGTGGGAAAAATTTCCATCGACGACAATATTCTGAAAAAGCCTGCAGCGCTGACCGACGAAGAGTATGAGATCATGAAGCAGCATCCGCAGAAGGGCTATAAGATCATGTCCCAAATACAGGCGATGAAGGAATTTCTGCCTGGTATGTACATGCATCACGAGATGGTTAACGGACTGGGTTACCCGCAGGGTTTGAAAGGCGATGAGATTCCGTTGATGGCGAAGATCGTTGCGGTGGCTGACACTTTCGATGCTATGACGACCGACCGCCCCTACCAGCTGGCGATGAAGTTTGAAGAAGCCATAAAAAGGATAGAGAGCTTTGTCGGAACCCGCTACGATCCAGGCGTTGTTACCGCTTTCGTCCAAGCTTGTGCCGAGGGTCAAATCCGGCCCGGATCCGTCAAACTCAAGCGCCGCACTCCGGCGGAAACCAAGTTGCCGATCCCGTTTGAAACAACGAACGAGCGTGAACCTGTCCCAGTCTCTTGATACCAAACTGAATTCAGTCAAGAATTACTATCCGCAGATCGCAGCCGCGTCCGTTTTTGTTCGGACGCGGCTGTTGCGCTTATAATCAGCATTTCGGTTATCAAAGTATTTATTAATGGACCAATCTTATGGGGCTTTTCTGGAAACGCAAGAGCGGCGACCAGTTTGTGTCGCTCAAACTAAACGAGCCATTGCCTGAAAAAGCGATCGTCCGCGAAGCTGAGGCAGAATCTTCTGTTACCAGTGGCGCTGAAATACCGCCCTCTCAAAAATCTTCCATAGCGACAGTGATGATCGAGCCTGTGACGGCTGAAGCCGGACCAACACCGGCACCGGTTGAATTTCCCAGCAAGAACGCAGTCGAATCCCGTTCTCCTGCTCCATTGCGCCCGCCCGAATCTACGCAAGTTGAAGGTACGAGGCAAAAACCGGTTCCATCGCGTTCGCCTTTCGCAACCTCCGTACTCGGGTTAAATCTGTCGATCGAAGAGTTGCAGGCTCAAGAAGCTGCGCTGGAGCAGGAATTCTCGGCGCGATTCCGTCGTGCGGTATCAGCCACGCGCGAATCGCTCTCGGAGAGGCTTGACACAGTTTTCCAGGGTCTTAAACAGATTGATGAGAATCTGCTTGACGAGTTGGAGGAAGCGCTAATTGCGGCGGACATCGGCGTAGCGACGACGCAGCATATTCTGGAAACAGTGCGTCGTGGTGTGGCGCGAAAGCAGATTAACGATCTCGACGCTCTTAAACTGGCCATCAAGGACGAACTGTTAAAGATCTTAAGGCAATCGGAAGAGCAGGGTGTTGCATCCGAGACGAGCATTGCTGCTGACGTATCGCCCTACGTGATGATGATCGTCGGCGTAAACGGCGTGGGGAAAACAACTACGATTGGCAAGTTGGCTCAGCGTATCAAAGCAGAAGGGAATGATGTGCTAATTTGCGCAGCCGATACGTTTCGTGCCGCCGCCTCTGATCAGCTTGCAATCTGGGCGGAACGCACCGGTGTTCCTTTGATCCAACAAAAGGAGGGAACAGATCCCGCCGCGGTACTTTTCGATTCTTTAAAAGCATCAAAGGCGCGCGGTTCAGATGTGTTGATTGTAGATACCGCGGGCCGCTTGCATAACAAGTCAAACTTGATGGCCGAACTTGAAAAAATGAAACGGGTGGCCGCGCGGGAGGTCGAAGGTGCACCTCATGAGACGTTGTTGGTGGTAGATGCTGTTACTGGGCAAAACGGTCTGGAGCAGGCGCGCCAGTTTCTCAAAGTTGCGGGTGTCACGGGTATAGTGTTGACAAAGCTTGATGGAACGGCGAAGGGTGGAATAGCGGTTGCTATCGCGAAAGAGCTCAGTCTGCCCATTCGCTACGCGGGTATTGGAGAGAAGGTTGACGATCTCGTGGTCTTTGATCCGGAGCTTTACGTGAACGGGCTGTTTGAATAACTCTTGTAACTTCGTGCAACAAACGATGGCAACAGTCAAAAGTGTGAGCGACTGGACCGACATGGATCGGCGTCTGGTGGGACGCGCATTGGTCCTGGCATCGAGAGGTGTCGGCGAGGTAAGTCCAGGCCCGCTGGTCGGCTGCGTAATCGCTCGTCCAGATGGAGAAGTTGTAGGCGAAGGGTTTTACCTGTATGAGAAGTTAAAGCACGCCGAGACTTATGCGCTCGAACAAGCGGGGGCGAACGCAAAAGGAGCTACCGCTTACGTCTCTCTCGAACCTCATGCCCATTTTGGTCGCACGCCTCCGTGCACCGATGTATTGATTAAGGCAGGCATAAGTCGCGTTGTCGCCCCGATTGAAGATCCGAACCCAAAGGTGTCGGGAAAAGGTTTTGACCATCTTCGATCCGCGGGAGTCGAAGTCTCAATTGGGTTATTGTCTCGCCAAGCCGAACAGCTGAATGAAAAGTATTTGCATTACATGCGCACCGAGCGCCCCTACGTGCATCTTAAGCTGGCTGCATCACTCGACGGAAAAATTGCAACCCGCACTGGAGATTCGCGCTGGATTACCGGGCCAGAGTCGAGGACTCGAGTTCATGAATTGCGACATGAGTATGACGCGATACTAATCGCGGCGGGTACCGCCCGTGCAGACGATCCTTTGTTAACCGATCGCTCGGGCAAAAACAGAAGGAGGCCGCTGGTACGGGTGGTGCTTGACGAGCTACTGACAATCTCGACTGAATCCCAGCTTGTCAAGACAGTTCAAGAAGGGCCCGTTCTTATATTCGCCGGCAATACCGTGGAGTCGACGACAAGCCAGGCAATGCAGGCGCGGGGGATTGAAGTCATCCAGGACGCGGAAAACGGCAGACACTTAATGTCGGTTTTGAAAGAGCTGGGCCGTCGCTCGATTCAAAGTGTGTTGGTCGAAGGTGGGTCGAGTTTGGCAGGCCAGTTGCTGGATGCAGGGCTGGTCAACAAGGTTTCGTTCTTCCTGGCGCCGATTATTATTGGGGGCCGTGAAGCGCCTACGGGGGTTGCAGGTAAGGGCGCCCAAACCCTGGCGGAGGCGATCGACCTCCGGGACATTGAAATCACTCAACGAGGAAGAGACATCGAGGTCACAGGATATCCGCACATCAAGGGTGAAGGCGGAAGGATGAAGGATGAAAAAGAATTCTGATCAATCTGGCGTTCATCCTTCATCACTCATTTCTCATCCGTCCTCATCTTCGTATCATCCTTCCAAACGGCTCGGTCAAAATTTTCTAACAGATCAAAGAGTAATTCAGCGCATTATCGGCGCATTAGATCCGCGAGCTGATGAGACTATCATTGAAATAGGCCCGGGAAGGGGGGCACTCACCGCGCCTCTTTTGGAGAAGGCCGGACGTCTTGTAGCTATCGAGTTTGATCAAAATCTGATTCCTTTACTTACAGAAAAATTTGGTACGAAAAAGAGCTTTAAGCTCATCCAGAGCGACGCCTTAATCACAAACGTTTGTGAGGTCATTCATCCCGCACCACAAGCCCGAATCGTCGCCAATCTTCCCTATAATATTTCTACTGCTATTCTCCAGAGATTGATTGAGCAACGATCCTGCCTCACTGAAATGGTTCTGATGTTGCAGAAGGAAGTTGTAGCGCGCATTACGGCGCCCGCAAGTTCATCTGAGCGCGGATACCTGTCAGTCTTTGTCGAAGCGCATTCCGAGACCGAGAGATTGTTTGATGTACCCCCAAGCTCATTTCGTCCGGCGCCGAAAGTATGGAGCAGCGTTATTAGATTGATATTGCGGCCTCGACTGGCAGCAAATGTGAGCGACGAAAAACTGCTATGGCAAGTTGTGAGCGCTGGATTTGCTCATAGGCGCAAAACTATCCTCAACAACTTGCGAGACGCGCCGGAGCCGCTACAAACGCTCGTCAAGAGCCATGGAGGGGCAAGCATTGTCCTTTGCCAGGCTGGAGTTGATCTGCAACGTCGCGCCGAGACGCTTGCGCTCGAGGAATGGTCACGGATAACGCGCGCTCTGGAATAAGAAGAGCGGGGGCAGGCCCCCTTCCTGACCATGAGCTTCCTGACCATGAGCTTCCTGACCATGAGCTTCCTGACCATGAGCTTCCTGACCATGAGCT
>JBHEMV010000083.1:0-12397 GCA_046262375.1 Pyrinomonadaceae bacterium | reverse complement strand
CAGGCGCAGTTTGATTTCAAGAGGACTTAGGGTCGTTTAGACGCGGGACTGGTCCCGCGCGGCTTGAATGAGGCGGACAAGTCCGCTAGCTAAACGGGAGTTTGGGAGACTAGCTTTCATGAACTTATACGATCGCATTCCTAACAACGTTAATCTTGCAGAAGATAAAAAACTGCAGCGAGCACTCGAGAAGTGGTTACCAAATTACCTTGACTGGTGGCAGGAGATGGGTCCCGACGGGTTTCAACAGAAGGACGTTTATCTGCGTACTGCAATCAGCGTCGAGCCTGATGGTTGGGCCAACTTTGATTTCGTGAAGATGCCCGACTATCGCTGGGGTATTTTTCTCAAGCCTGCAGAGGCGGATGCGAAGATTGGGTTTGGTGACAACTTTGGCCAGCCTGCCTATCAAGAGGTTCCCGGCGAATTTCGCAATTCTCTGCGGCGCATAATTGTCACGCAAGGCGACACCGAACCAGCTTCCGTCGAGCAGCAGAGGCAACTCGGTAAAACCTGTCCTTCGCTTTATGACTTGCGAAATTTGTTTCAGGTAAACGTCGAGGAGGGCCGCCACCTCTGGGCCATGGTTTATCTTCTGCAGCGCTATTTTGGGCGCGATGGTCGTGACGAAGCCGATGCTCTACTCGAACGAAGAAGCGGGAATCCTGATAAGCCACGAATCCTCGAAGCCTTCAACCAGCCATGCGATGATTGGCTTAATTTCTTCTGCTTCACGATGTTCACCGACCGCGACGGCAAGTATCAGCTTTCGGCCCTCGCTGAGTCTGGTTTCGAACCGCTGGCCCGCACCTGCCAATTCATGCTTACCGAAGAAGCTCATCACATGTTTGTCGGCGACACTGGTTTGAACCGCGTTGTTAAGCGCACTGCGCAATTGATGAAAGAAGGCGATGTGCGCAAACTGGGTGGTATTCCACTAGACATTATTCAAAAGCATGTCAACTTTTGGTTTAGTTATTCGCTTGATCTTTTTGGGGGCGAAATTAGTTCAAACTCAGCAGACTTCTTCGCTGCAGGTCTGAAGGGGCGCTACAAAGAGCAGGAACAATACCAGGATCACATTGTCGCCGAAGAAAGCTTTGCGATGAAGGTCGTGGAAGATGGACAAATCAAGGATCGCGAAGTTCCTTTACGCAACGCATTAAACGAAGTGCTGCGCGGCGAGTATGTCAAAGACTGTGAAAAAGGACTCGCGCGCTGGAATAAGACATTGGCTGACGAAGGATTTAGCGAACGACTCTTCCTGCCCAGCTCACGTTTTCATCGCCACGTTGGGGAATACGCGGCGCATCAATTCGACCTCGAAGGAAACTTGATGGCGCCGGAAGAATTTGAGCGGCGCAAATCGGAGTGGCTTCCGACGATGGAGGATCGCGAATATATTCGTAGCCTGATGGTTCCTGTAACCGAGCCAGGGAAAATTGCGAATTGGATCGCTCCGCCCGCCAGCGGAATCAAGGGCAAACCCTTTGAGTTTGAATATGTACGTTTATAAAACCGGGCTTTGGTCTTTGGCCTTTGGTCTTTGCGCATTGGCTTACAAAATGGACCTCAGAGCATTCCTCCGAGATTCAAAGTACAAAGACCAAAGGCCCAAGACCAAATCTTTTTATGCAAGACTTTACGAAGTACGATCAGAAGCTGGAATTCATTCTCCGCAATGCGGCGCGCATTTTTGCCGAAAAGAATTACCACTCCACCACAATGCGGGACATCTCGCGCGCCACGAATGTCAGCCTTTCCGGGCTTTATCATTATTGCAAGTCGAAGGAAGAATTACTTTTTCTAATTCAGGACAACTGCTTCGGACGAGTGCTCGAACGGCTGGAAGAACGTCTCCGCGACGTCGAGGATCCTTTGGTTAAGTTGCGCATTTTCATTGAAAACCACCTCTCCTTCTTTGCGGCTAATATGGCCGAGATGAAGGTGCTGTCGCATGAGGCTGAATCGCTTGCGGGCGAACTACACACAAATGTCTCAACCAAGAAAGATAAGTATACAAGGCTCGCTCGCAAGATTCTTAAGGACATACAGTCGGACCGGGCCGGCAAGTCGCAAGTTGATCTTACCGTGGCGACCTATGCGCTTTTCGGCATGATGAACTGGATTTACAATTGGTATGATCCGCGTGGGAAGCTGAAAGTTTCGGAGCTGGTTGATAATGTGACGCGCTTGTTCCTGCATGGATTTGTTGCTGGGTTACCAGTTTCAGAACTAGACATTGCTTCGAAAGCGAGGGTGGAGCCTTTCAGCGTTTGGCGCGGCTCTCTTTCCGGCGACAATTGATAATAGCTAACTACGTGGAGACTCTTCAAAATGGCAGAAGCTGAAGCACAAGTTCAGGAAACAAGTTCGACAGTTGATTTAGTGAAGTATCGCGCTCAGGATGGAATTGCATTTCTGACGCTGAACGATCCTCCCGCTAACACCTACACTTACGAAATGATGCAGTCGCTGGATAACGCCATTCTCAGGGCGCGTATGGACGAAGGTGTTCAGGTAATTGTCGTCACCGGCAATGGCGAAAAGTTTTTCTCAGCCGGCGCGAACATCAACATGCTCGCCAAGATGGAACCAACCTTCAAGTACTTCTTCTGTCTGCACGCCAACGAGACGCTGTCACGACTGGAACAAACGCCCAAGCTGGTGGTTGCCGCCATTAACGGGCATTGTGTCGGTGGAGGGTTGGAGATCGCGATGGCCGCCGACATTCGTGTCGCACGCAAAGGCGCCGGCAAGGTGGGACTGCCGGAAGTTTCACTCGGTGTCTTGCCCGGAACGGGCGGTACACAACGTTTAGTTCGCATCATCGGCAAATCGAGGGCGATTGAATTAATGGCAACGGGCCAGCTGTTTGATTTCGAGCGCGGGATGGAACTGGGACTTATCAATCAGATTTTCGAAGCGGAAACGAGCGACAAGTTTATCGAGAAGGTGATTGAATATGCCGGCCAGTTTACTTTGCCAAATAAGGCCTCCGGTGCTGTCGGCAGAATTAAGCGTAGTGTGCAAACCGGGGCGGAGATTCCTTTCGAATCAGCACTCGCCCTGGAGCGAGAACTTCAGCAACAGCTCTTCCAGTCTGAGGATGCCAAAGAAGGACTCGACGCTTACGTCAATAAACGCAAGCCAGTCTTTAAAGGTAAATAGTGAATCGTAAATAGTAAATAGTTAGGATCCCGAGCGAGTCATTGCGGTGCACTCCTAACAGCAGCGATTCATTCTCGGCTTCACTAATCACGATTTACTATTTACCGATTCACTGTTTTCATGTACGACAACATCGACATCACTGAAGATTCCGGGGTCACCACGATCACGCTCAATCGTCCGGAAAAGTTGAATGCCCTCGCCGGCCACATGCGTCGTGACCTTGCCGAAGCACTCGAAACGGCCGGTAGCGACCGAAGTGTTCGTGTGGTCGTGATTACAGGCGCTGGCCGGGCCTTTTGTGCCGGAGGCGATGTTGTCGCCATGGCCGAACTGATTGAGCAGCATGATGCAGATGAGTTTTCCCGTTTGTTGGGTTCTGCACGGCGCGTCGTGACCGCGATTCGCCAAATGACAAAGGCTGTCATTGCTTCCGTTAATGGACCAGCCGCCGGCGCCGGCTGTAATCTGGCGCTTGCCTGTGATCTGCGAATTGCGTCAACTGCCGCTTCCTTCAGCCAGTCGTTTGTAAAAGTTGGCCTGCATCCTGATTGGGGCGGTACCTACTTCCTGCCAAGGCTTGTTACGCCAAACAAAGCGTGCGAAATGTTTTTTCTCGGCGAATCAATGGGCGCTGAGGAAGCGCATCGGTTAGGAATAGTTAACTATCTCGTGGCACCGGCTGAGTTGGAAGGGAAGACTCGAAAACTGGCGGAACGCCTGCGGGATGCTCCTGCCACCGCGCTGGGGGCTGCAAAACAAGCTGTCTACATGAGTCAGGGAGCGGAGCTCGAAGAGATGCTCCGTTATGAGACTGAAGCACAGATGAGATGCTTCGAATCGAAGGACGGTGCCGAGGGCCTACTGGCATTCATGGAGAAGCGGGCGCCAAAGTTTACGGGACGCTAGTACGGTAGGGGCAGGGCTTGTCCCTGCCCGCGTTTCTGCTCATTCAGGAGAACCGGCAGGGACAAGCCCTGCCCATTCAAATTTATTCAAAGGAGACTAGGCCATGCGCAGAAACCTTTTCATTCCTTCACTACTCGCGGTGTTGATCGCCGCTACACCCTTTTTCGGCGCCGTGACGAAATACGAAACCGACACGGCACATTCCAACATCGGCTTCTCGATTCCCATCATGGGCGGGCTTTCGCACGTACACGGGAAGTTCAATGATTTCACCGTAACAATCATCTACGATGACAAGGACGTGACAAAGTCTTCGGTCGAGGCCGTCATCAAGGCAGCCAGCATCGATACCGGAATAGAGCGGCGTGATGCGCATTTGCGCACTGCCGACTTCTTCGACGCAGAGAAGCATCCCCAGATCACTTTCAAAAGCACGCGCGTCGAGAAAAAAGGAAAGAACTTCATCGCCCACGGCACCTTCACGATGCACGGCGTCTCCAGGGAGACTGCGCTTCCCTTCACCATTAACGGCGTCAAGCGCGATGAGAAGACCGGCAAGACCAACCTCGGCCTGACAGCACGAACGACCCTTAACCGCAAAGACTATGGCATCAGTTTCAGCCAGCCCGATAAGCCAAACTTTCTCGGCGATGTGGTGGAGATTGAGCTGAACATCATTACCCGGGCCGCCAGTCCGCAATAAGTTCAGCGGGTCTTGGAATCGCGTTCCTGTAGGGGCAGCACATGTCCCTGCCGGCGTTCAACTTGATGAAACTACAAGATCGCATAGCACTGATAACCGGCGGCGGTCGCGGGATTGGCCGCGCTATTGCACTGGCGTTTGCGCGTGAAGGTGCGCATCTGGCGATTGCTGCCCGAACGCTTGGGCAGGTGGAACAGGTCGCACGCGAAATAGCTGATCGGTTTCCCACGAACGCGATTGCGGTGGCTTGCGATGTTTCGAATGTTGAGAGCGTTGAGGGAATTTTCATGGCTGTCGCGGCAAATTTCGGTCGCGGTCCGGACATCCTGGTCAACAACGCAGGCATTGCTGAAAGCGCGCCCATAACTAAAACGGACGACAACCTGTGGCAGCGACATCTTGCGATTAATTTGAGCGGTACCTTCTACTGCACGCGAGCGGCACTGCCACAAATGATAGAGCAGGGCTGGGGCCGCATAATCAATGTCGCCTCGATTGCCGGAAAGACAGGTGCACCTTACGTCGCGGCCTACTCCGCTTCCAAACACGGCGTGCTTGGCTTAACTCGTTCAGCTGCTCTTGAAGTAGCCGCTAAAGGAATAACAGTCAACGCTATTTGCCCGGGTTACGTGGATACCGACATGACAACACGCGGAATCGAAAACATAACGAAGAAGACCGGACTGTCAGCTGATCAGGCAATGGACTCGATCAAGAAGATGAGTCCGCAGAATCGGTTGGTGGAACCGGAAGAAGTTGCTGCGCTGGCTTTGTTGTTGGCTTCAGAAGAGGGCCGGGGGATAAATGGGCAAGCTATCAACGTGGACGGCGGCACTGTCTTGTTTTGAAGATCCGACCAATCGAAGAACTACTGATTGAGTAAAGGTTCTGCGGTGTGTGTTAGCCAAACGGCGGGGGCAAGCCCGCCTTCCTGACCCCGAGCTAATCACAGTTAAGGTTTAATTCTTGCTTGAAAGGCTTTCAACGCGAGATCAACCGAGCAAAAGGACAGTCTCTCAGGTTGGGAAGGTGGACTTCCACCCCAGCGGGGCTGCCCCGCTGGGGACCCCGGGGCTTGCTCCCGCTGTTGATTGGCACTCAGTTAAAGCTATTCAATAACGCCGCCTTATTTATCACTTCATGTTACGCGACATGTTGTAAACCAAGCGCACCGGCAATCCCATGACATTAAAATAATCGCCTTGAATTTCCTCTATGAAAAGCGCGCCTTTGCCCTGTATCGCGTACGCTCCGGCTTTGTCGCGCGGTTCTCCGGTGGAAACGTACCAGTCAATTTCCTCCGTCCGCATCTCGCAGAAACGCACTCGCGTAGTTTCATAACCGACTAAAACTTGAGACCTCCGGCCCGTGCGCACTAATGCGACGCCGGTTAACACGTCATGCCATTTTCCGCTTAGGACAGTCAGCATTCTGTGAGCGACGTGATCGTCGCGCGGCTGGCCCAGAACTAGTCCGTCGATCACAACAACAGTGTCGGCACCCAGCACCAGGCCCTCTGGAATTCTCTTTGCTACAGTCTCGGCTTTTGTATGCGCGAGACGCTTAACGTAACTTTGGGCATCTTCGGAACCAAGGCGCGACTCATCAACATCGGCTGCCATTTGCTCGAAAGGCCAGCCCACGGCGTGGAGTATTTGTGCGCGACGAGGACTCTTCGACGCGAGAACGAGTTTCTCCTTCAGCACAGTCATAATATTCATACAGCCGCTGAGCTTACATTACTCAACTTGTTCACCTGCTTGTCGCGCTAAACGATTCTCCGCTACACTCCTCGAACATTTAGTTGAATGTAAATGGAGATCGAAACCAGGCGACGGGGCGTTTAAAAAGCCACGACCAACTTTGGTTTGACTCCCATCTGCGATTTTAGATTGAAGCGAGCAAATCCTGAAACAGCGCTGCCAGGACGGTATAGAATGGACAAGCTGATCAGTACCTTGCCTGCGATACTTCAGGCTTTAGGCGACTCTGAAGAAGTCGCCGAAGCCGCTTGCAAAGCTGCCTGGAATCATGCAGTAGGTGAAGGCTTGAGTGCCAATGCAGCACCACTGCAGTTGCAAGACAAGACACTTGTCATCGTTGTCGAAGACAATATTTGGAAAACTCAGCTCCAGAGGATGCGCGCCTCGTTGCTGTTTCGCTTGAACTCAGCTCTGGGTCAGACAATTGTGAAGTCCATCGAAGTGCGCATCGACCCCAAAATGTTGCTCAAGTTACGCCCGTCTGAAGAAGGCAGCCGTAACCGCCGGGAGTATCTCAACGATGAGGTACCTGTGGAGATATTAGCTGCTGCGGCTGGCATAGCAGATGTGAGGTTGCGACGCGCATTTCTGGGCGCCGCCACGAGTTGTATAAGCCGGCTGGAAATTGCGGAATCCGAACCGTGAAATACTAAATCGAAAAAGATGCCAATTAACGAATCCGATGTCGCAAAGGTGGCGCAACTGGCCCAGATGGAAATCACGGCAGAAGAACTGAAGATCTTTGCGCCGCAAATGACTGAGATTGTTGCCTACGTCGAACAACTAAATGCGCTCGACACGACCAACGTCGAGCCTGCCCTTGGTGGGCTCACGCCTGAAGGTGAACAAACGGATTCCTCTCGCGAGGACACGGTGGCTCCCTCGCTAGGCCAGAAGACCGCCCTTGCCGAGGCTCCAGATTCGGCGGCCGGGCATTTTCGCGTGCCGAAGGTGCTTTAGAAGTGAGCAGTGGGCGGCGAGCAGTGAGCAGTTCAATCCATGGCGAATATTGTGAAAGACATCGAAGGCTTGACGAAGCGCATTCAAAGCGGCGAAACAACTTCGCGCGCCGTCGTTGAGTCCTCGGTGAACGCCGCGGAAAAACTCAACGAGTCGCTTAATGCGTTTCTTCAGATAGATCGCGCCGGAGCCTTGAAGCGCGCTGACGAAACCAGGGATACCTCGACTCTCCCGCTGGCTGGAATTCCGATTGCCATCAAAGACAACATCTGCGTAAGAGGACTGCAAACCTCATGCGGTTCTCGCATCCTCGGCGATTACCATCCGCCATACAACGCTACAGTAATTGAGCGATTGCTTGCCGCAGGCGCCGTTGTGGTTGGCAAAACTAACTGCGACGAGTTTGCTATGGGCTCATCAAACGAGAACTCCGCCTTTGGCCCAGTCAAAAATCCCTGGGATACGTCGCGGGTACCGGGAGGCTCCTCCGGAGGATCTGCGGCGGCAGTCGCAGCCGGAATTGTGCCCGTGGCGTTGGGTTCTGATACCGGCGGATCGGTACGGCAGCCGGCATCATTGTGCGGAGTCGTGGGCTTGAAGCCGACTTATGGACGTAACTCACGCTATGGCCTCGTGGCGTTTGCGTCATCACTGGACCAGGTGGGCGTGTTTGGGCGAAACACGAGCGACGTAGCGCGGGTTTTACAAATCATCGCCGGACACGATCCACATGACGCGACAACGGCAGATGTGCCTGTGCCGGATTACCCGCTTGAACTTACTGGTGACATCAAGGGTGCGCGCATAGGCTTTCCACAATCTCTTTATGGAGAAGGACTGGACAGCGAGGTGCGCGCATCTGTGATGGCGGCCGTTAACGTATATCGCGATCTGGGGGCCGAAATCGTTGACGTTGAGTTGCCGCACGCGCAGTACAGTATCGCTGTCTACTACATCATCGCGACCGCGGAAGCATCGTCAAACCTTGCGCGCTTCGACGGTGCTCGTTACGGGTTTCGCGCGGAGGATACGCCTGAGTTGCGACAGATGTATCGAAAAACCCGCGAAGAAGGATTCGGACCAGAGGTTAAGCGGCGGATCATGCTTGGTACCTATGTACTTTCCGCAGGGTACTATGAAGCGTACTACCGCAAGGCACAGCAAGTTCGCGCCCTGCTTAAGGAAGATTTTCGCAAGGCGTTCGGGATCTGCGATGCCATCATTACGCCAACCTCACCTACAGCCGCGTTTTTGATCGGCGAAAAGGTCGACAACCCACTGGCGATGTATCTGAACGATATCTACACCGTCACAGCAAATCTGGCAGGCGTGCCCGGACTCAATGTTCCCTGTGGGCTTTCGTCAAACCGCTTGCCGATCGGTTTCCAACTTCTCGGTGCCCACTGGTCAGAATCGACGCTCTTCACACTTGCCCACTCGTATGAAACAGCGCGGCCCTTCACCGAGCGTCCACCGATCTACGCCTGATTGGTGTTAACAGCTCATTTCAACATCTCATTAGCACCTGACTTCAGTCAGGTGATCAAGATGGTACCTTGGAAACCGTTTAAACGGTTTCTCGTTTTTCCACGTAGTTAGCACCTGGTTGAAACCAGGTGCTAATGAAATAGGCTTTGCCTCAAAAGTCACGGACCATGTCAGTTGGGGCCCAGCAACGAAGGACTTTTAGGGCAAAGCTAATGAAATTGCTGAACTGGTACCGAAGAATCTATTCAGGCTTGGGCTTAGCCTGTTCGGGCCCGAATTCGCTCGATGGCTGCGCAGGCCGCGGAACTGGTTCGCTTAAGGCCGGAATATCAGAAGCTTTGTCGCGAATTAGATCCCCAGTGAAGATCTCGACGACGTTTTTGGCTGTGCCCACCAATGGAGTGACATCCAACCCCACGTGAAGACTTCCCCGTAAAAAACCCTTCTTTTTAATTGCGTAGCCGGCGAGACCAACGGCCAGGAAGGAACCGATTATGGGAATCGGTTTGATAAGCCGCTTGGCAAGTTCCCAACCACCTGCCTTAACAATTTTTCGTTTAGGTCTCACCACTATCGGCTTCATAAATCGGTCCGTTCGCCGCCGCTGGAAAATATGGACGCCCGCGAAAGCAGGTACTCGGTCTCTCTCGTCCAGGTCGCCGCACTGGAAAAGTATATGCTAGCATGCCCGCACTTCATATAAGCCACTGCTAAACTAATTCGATGCGCACCAAGCCTTATGTTCCGATAATTCTACTCTTAGCTTCAGTATTGCTCTTCTCATGCAATCGGACGAGTGGTCCATCGCCTCGGAGGCTCCTAATCTACACTCCGCACGGGCAGGATTTGTTGCGCGATTTCATCGCTCGCTATAAAGCAGAACATAAAGACGTTGACGTGCAGTTTCTCGACATGGGGTCACGCGAGATCCTGGAACGTGTTCGCGCCGAGCGCAATCGTCCCCAGGCTGATCTGTGGTGGGGCGCGGCGCACACTACATTTCAAACCGCAACGGACGAAAACCTTTTGGCTCCTTATCGGCCGACCTGGGCCGATAAGATCCCGAACACCAGTCGCGACAACCAGGACTGCTGGTATGCGACCTACCAGACACCTGAAGTAATTGTATACAACAGCGATGCTGTTAAGACTGAAGACGCGCCAAAGGATTGGGATGATGTGCTGGACCCGAGGTGGCGAGACAAGGTTCTTATCAGAAATCCAAACCCGTCAGATTCCATGCGCGCAATTTTTGGCGCTATGGTTTGGCGGTTTTACAAAGATACGGGCTCGCCGCAGCAAGGTTATGATTGGTTACGGCGACTTGACGCGAATGTGCATGAATATACAGCCGACGGCACGCTCCTGATGCAGAAGCTTGTGCGGCGCGAAGGGGTACTCAGTCTGTGGAACCTGCCCGACGTTTGGATATACAAGGAGCAGAAGGGCTTCCCAATCGGCTACGTATTTCCGGCCAGCGGCACGCCTGTGATAATGGACGGCATCGCCCTTGTACGCGGCGGACCCAATCAGGAAGAGGCGAAACGTTTCTACGAATTCGTAACCACTCCGGAGAGCCTGGTGCTTGCCGCAAAGAAATACTATCGCATCCCGGTACGTACAGACATTGACCGATCTCAATTGCCGGCATGGATGAATGCGCGTGTTAACGAGATGCCACTAGACTGGGACTTACTGCGCAAGCAAAGCGGCGAATGGTTGCGGTATTGGGATACCGAGATTCGAGGCAAAAGTAAGCATTAAAGTCCCAGTTTAAACGTATGCCACTGCTTTCACTCAAAAAACTTTCCAAGCGTTTTGATAAAACACAAGCGGTAGCCGATGTTTCTTTGGATGTGGAACGCGGGGAGTTTTTTGGGTTGCTTGGTCCATCGGGTTGCGGCAAGACAACCACTCTCAGAATGATCGCAGGACTTGAGCATCCCGATTCAGGGACGATCACTTTTGAAGACCGCGATATTACAACTCTGCCCGCCGAGCGCCGCGGCTTCGGAATGGTCTTTCAAAACTATGCGCTCTTCCCTCACCTGAATGTATCGGAAAACGTCGCCTTCGGTCTGCGCGCTCGACATACGCCAAAGCCGGAGATCCGTGAACGGGTTAAGAGCGCTCTTGACGTTGTACAGCTTCCCGGCTATGAAAGGCGCAGAGTTGATGAGCTTTCCGGCGGCCAACAACAACGGGTCGCGATTGCGCGCGCTATCGCGATCGAACCTGCGCTTCTCCTCTTCGATGAGCCACTCTCAAATCTTGATGTTACTTTGCGCGAAGAAACTCGCGGCGAGCTGCGGGAGCTGGTCGCCCGTCTGGGATTGACTGCGGTCTATGTCACTCACGATCAGGAAGAAGCTTTCGCTCTGTGCGACCGCATCAGCGTGATGGTCGGCGGCCATATCCTGCAAACCGGCCGGCCGCGGGATTTATATGAGCATCCATCTCAACTCTCAGTGGGGCGATTTTTAGGACGAAACAACCTAATCCGAGTTATGCGTCTAAGCTCGAGTAAATCTGAGAGTGGGGAATTCAAGACTCTGGATGGCGGTCACATTATTCGTATTCCGATTGATGACAAGAATGTTATTCCCCTCAATCAACCTTGCATCCTCGCGATTCGGCCAGAACATGTTCTGGTCAAAAAATCCGACGAGAAACTTGAGAACGCGATTCCGGCCACAGTGCGCGAAATCAACTTCGTTGGTGCAACCTCCAGCATAAAGCTTGACGCCAATGGATTATCTCTCGAAGCGATCACTCTGGACGCGGCGGGAGTTGCTGTCGGAGATCAGCGCACTCTAGTTTTACCAGCCCAGCGCATTTCGCTTCTCGAGAATGAGTGACCAGGAGATGACTCCGCCTGCAAACTTCGGTAACGCGAGTGTCTCACCGCGTTTCATCCTCTGGTTCATTACCGGCGTCGTCCTGCTTTACGGGGTAATCTATCCAAACACTGACGTCGTCGTTGCTTCACTTCAGCGAGACGGCAGTTGGTCGCTGACAAACTACCGCGAAGTGCTGTCGCAGAGTATCGTCCTGGAATCGATATTCGCGAGTGTGGCTATCTCCATACTTACTGTGCTCTTTTGCGCAGGAATTGGCATTCCACTCGCATTTCTTTTTGAGCGCTATACCTTTCCAGCGCGCCGGCTATTTGCCACGCTCGCCGCCTTGCCCCTGGTCTTGCCGCCCCTCGTCGGCACAGTAGCTTTCATTTTTCTTTGCGGGGAGTCAGGCATTCTCGCGCGGGCAGTGCAATCCCTGTTTCACTTGCAAAAATCGCCGTGGTCACTGCGCGGTTGGCCGGCCTTGTTACTCTTCCATACGTATACGATGTACCCCTTTTTCTATATTTTGACCGGTGCCGGCCTCAGCCGAATCGATGCGG
>JBHEMV010000082.1:0-12420 GCA_046262375.1 Pyrinomonadaceae bacterium | reverse complement strand
GGCATTCGGCAGCGAAGAAGCGGTGGAGTTTGCACGGTCCAACAACGAGCCCGCGCCCGTGGCGTTTCGTGTGGTAAATAATCGTGCGCGCGAATCGGAGATAATCGAGCGGTTGCGAGAAGCTGGGGCAAATGTGATCCCTTCAGGAATTGCCAGGAACGCCTGGCGAGTGACAGGCCCAGCGAATTCGTTCTCGGAGCTGGCTGCCAGGGGCGAGATTTATCTTCAAGACGAGGCTTCACAATTGGTGGCCCAGGCCCTCGAGCCACATGCAGGCCATCGGATATTGGATCTGTGTGCCGCGCCCGGAAGTAAAACTACCCAAATTGCTGACATGAGCCTCGATTCTGCTGTAGTTGTTGCCTCGGATTTGCACGAGCATCGCCTTAGAACAGTTAACCAGACTGCTCGGGTCCACGGTTTGAAGAGTATTCACTGCATAGCGCTCAATGGATTAGGTCCTCTGCCTCTGGTAGAAAGCTCTTTTGACCGCGTGCTTGTTGATGCCCCTTGTTCAGGAACAGGCACTCTGAGGCACAACCCCGAAATCCGCTGGCGCATCACACCCGGTGACATTCAGGATTTGTCGGCGCGGCAGAGGCGGCTTCTTTTCAATGCGTCCCGGGCAGTCAGACCGGGAGGTTGGCTTATCTATTCGACTTGTTCAGTCGAGCCCGACGAAAATGAAGAGGTTGGGCTAAGGTTCCTTGAAAACAACGAGAGATTTCGGCCGCTTGAACTGTCGCTTAACTCGTCGCTGATGACCTCCTCTAGTTCGGCTCGGACGTGGCCGCATCGGGGTGGAACGGACGGATTTTTTATATGCGCGTTTGAGCGTATAAGCGACTAACACGCCCCTGGAGCACAAAAAGTGGTTACCTTGCGACTCGTGATACCGGATGTTAGACTTCGCAGCTTGGTTTGGGACCACTCAGTAATTAAGCATTGAGCAAAGGTTAGATTAGTGGACAACGCCACCGGGGCACTCTCGGCACTTCGACGGCTTGGCATTGTGATCGCGGTTGCGATCGTTTTTGTGCTTGGACTCGCCACGACGGTTTATCTGTCTCTTCGCAGTCCGGAAGTTAAGGTTCCCGATGTGGTGGGAAAAGATCGTTTTGACGCAGAGCACGTTTTAGGTAGCCAGGGATTGAAGTTTCGCGTTCGCGCCACAAGGCCGAGCAATCAATTAAAGGCAGATACCGTCTTGTTTCAGGTACCGCGACCCGGGGAGGTCGTGAAGGTTGGTCAGACTGTCGCAATGGATATCAGTCGCACCGCGAAAGAGGGGGAAACGTCTGAAGCTGTCGCTCCTGAAAAGAAGCCTGAAGAGAAGATCGAGAATCGAAATACTAACGAAGCTGCCTCGGCAAACGAAAACAAGCCAAAGCGCAACAAAAATACTAATAAGAACGCAAGCGAAAATTCGAACGGTAACACGGGAAATCGCAACGCGAACAGTAATAGGCCAGCAACCAACAAGAACACGAATGCCGTTAACTCGAATCGGGTTACAAACCTGAATTCAAACCGCCCGGCACTGAATGGCAATTCCAACTCAAATCGAAGTGTTAACCAGAATGGGACTGTGCGTCCACCGCTGGTCAGGCCTTCTCCCATCAGGAAGCCGAGCCCGTGACTGGCCAACAGTCATTCAAATTCGAAGAGGTTTGGTGGTGGTCAATTACCGATGAATGTCAGGACAATTGACATCGCGCCCTCGATTTTGTCAGCCGACTTTTCACGCCTGGGCGAGGAAATAGAGGCAGTTGAGCGCGGAGGTGCGACCATCCTTCACGTTGATGTAATGGATGGGCATTTTGTGCCTAATCTTACGGTCGGGTTGCCGGTTGTAAAGTCGATCGCGCAAGCTACCAAGCTTACGATAGACGCACACTTAATGATCTCGGAGCCGGGAAGGTACGCGGAACAGTTTGTCGAAGCAGGAGCCAAAATGGTTTCTGTGCATGTCGAGGCTGACCCGCACCTGCATCGAACGTTGGCATCGATTAAGTCCGCCGGGGCCCTGGCTGGAGCAGTGATTAATCCGGCGACGACCATTGAAAGCCTGGAGGAAGCCTTACCCTTTGCCGACTACGTCCTGGTGATGTCGGTGAATCCGGGGTTTGGGGGTCAGCGGTTCATTTCGACCTCAATCGAAAAAGTGCGAAGGTTAAGAGAACTTATTGAGAGTCGCAAACTCGACACTCGGATCGAGATTGATGGAGGCATCGATCTGGAAAACATCGCAAGTGTGGTCGCCGCGGGGGCGGAGATTATTGTGGCTGGTTCGGCTATCTTTGGCGCAGCTGATCCGGAAGCGGCTGTACGCGGTTTGCGCGAGGCAACTGTTCAATGGGTCTAGGAATTCAATGTCCTTTACTTTGCGATTTTTGAGCTCCCCGGTATTCTGTTAGACATTTGTTGGAGGTTCTAATCATGCATTTTCGCTTCAGTGCTCTCTTAATAATTTGCGCCGCCCTAACGGTGGCCTTAGCTGGTACTGCGCTGGCGCAAGGCACGCAGAGCGAACTTGCTCCGCTTCAGCGTCTTGATGTGATGCGTTCGAAACTCGATTCCATGCGGCGTTCTCTCAACAGCGCAATCGCTTCAATGGCACCAAAAAGCGCGAGCGATAAGGATAAAAAAAATCCGGACGACCCTCGCGAAAGGCTGCGAGGGCTGGACAAGGAAGTAGGGTCAATACTTTCCGAAGTTAATGACGCACGGGGCAAGCAAGAGCGTTCCGAACGTTACGACCAAACGGTTCTTGATCGGCTCGAAACCTCTGTGGCGGATATTAATACTCGAGTGCAGGCGGGATTGCAGGCCACAGCCGGTGCCAGGACAAATGCAGTTAACTCGGGCGCAACAACTACCAGGAAGAAAAAGAAGGGACGTTTGTTTGGCCTCTTCGGCGGGGGCGGAGACGACAAGTATGAAGAATTGACCGGCACGGTAGCGGCTGGACGAGATCGCGTGCTTTTCGAGGAAGCCGCAAAAGAAGTAAGAAAGGGAAATCACGAAACGGGCCGACTTCTCTTTTCGACGATTATCAATACCTATCCCGATTCTGGTTTTCTGCCGCTGGCGAAGCTCGCCATTGCTGACTCCTTTTACCTGGAGGGAACAACATCCGCTTTGGTTCAAGCGGCCCAGGGCTATTTGGACTGGCTTACATTCTTCCCTACCGATCCGCTTGCCGATGATGCGATGTTGAAGGTAGCCGAATCCGAAATGAGGCAAATGGGTCTTTCAGATCGCGACATAAGTCATGCCAAGAAAGCTGAGCTACGTCTAAAAGCTCTTCTGCAGCAATATCCACAGACCAAGCTTCGCAGTATCGTGGAAGATCACCTGCGTGAAGCGCAGGAAAGTTTGGCAATGCACAATTTGCAGATTGCCCGTTTCTATTACGATGCTCGCTACAAAGGTCACAAGGGGGGTCTTAAAGGTTCGCAATCGCGGCTGAAAGAGATAGTCGATAAATACCCAAACTTCTCGTTGAGGGATGAGGTTCTCTTCCGTTTAGCCACGACGTTTCAACAGGAGGAGGAGCCAGACGAGGCTGCCAAGTTTTACCAGGATCTGCTTCGTAATTTTCCCAACAGTGATTACGCTGAGAAGGCGAAAGAGCAGCTAAGTATTATTGGCGTGCCGATTCCTGCGGCTGATCCTTCCAGAGCAAGCATTGCCCCGGCGGAGCGGCCCGGCTTTATGGGGAGCCTGCTTAAGGAGGTAATGGGCAGGGCGGATGTTACGGTCAATACGGATGGGATTCTAATCAGCAAGGACAGGAAGGAGGGCACCAACGATTTGATTGATGAAGCCCTCAAATATAACGGACAACTGCCTACTAATGTTATGCCGGTGGCGCCGGTTCAGCGTGGGACGGCTCGACCCGCCCCCGCTAATCCAAGCCCGCGTTCAACGCAAAACGCAACTCAGACGCCTGCTCCTGTTCCTGCTGTTGCGACCCCCAGGGAAATAAAACCCTAGCAGTATTGAAACCCACGGTGTAATTTAGGGCCCGTTGTGATGTAAACAACGGGCCTCTTTTTGTGGTGAAGTCCAATCTTTAACCTGCCTACAGTCCCGAAGTGGACTGATGATTAAAGGAGATTAGAGCGATGGAAACTCCTCCTAAGCCGGCTGTCAATCATCAGTCTGAGTTAAGGCGCCGTCACCAGGCTACGGCAACCACTGTCCTGGCGCTTCTGGTCGCTGTAGTGCTGCTTTGCGTTCTCGCCTTTGTAACTAAGAAATTCCTGGAGCCCCAAAATAATCCGCCGCTCGATATTGCAGTGCGCATTAGCATTTTGATCTTCGGGTTGGGTGCCGTTGCGCTGCGCCGCACAAAGTTTGCCACTATGAGGCTTCAGGATATCGCTTCGCTGAAAGGACCGACGGGACTATTGATCACTTTACAAAGAACGACCCTCCAGGTTGCCTTTCTCGGCGCCATGGTGGCGGCGATGGGTTTCGTCGCGACACTGATCACTGGAAATGACTTCTACACCTATGGCGCCGGATTGGTCGCGCTGGCCGTTCTCCTTTACTGCTATCCGGTCCGTACCTCATGGGAACGCGCCCTCCAGCAGTTTTCTCCCGGCTCCGAGCAGGGCTGATACGAAATCCGGCAAAACGGTGCAATCTACCCGCAAACGCATGAATTGTTGATCTTGGTTTAATCCTTTGCTAATCTGAAGCTGTCGTTTCTGACCTTGCCAGCCCCTCGGCAAGGTTCTTCCCTAAAATAGCGCCACCTCAGGGCTTTTCTTTCCGCGGCCAAGCGGAAACCCTTGTCGACGGGTTTTAAAAATGTATCCCCCAAACTTTTCCAAAATAAGAGCTTGCACAACCGCGTCAGGATTTTTGTTGGTGGCCTTGCTAACCTTTTGCCCGAGTTTGTCTGCTCAAAATGTTAAACCGCGGCCCGTAGCGCGCCTCATCGGCGACCCAATCACTGACGCTAAATATTCCAGGCCTCGAAGCAGCAAATCAGCGTACGGAACGGCGGTGACCGCGAATTCGGTCTCTGCTTCACCACGGCTCGACGAGGCATCCGCGATTGAACGCCGTGCGTTTGAAAAAACCAACCAGGCACGCGCCGCAAATGCATTGCCGCTGCTGGTCTGGGATTCTGGCCTTTGTCGCATGGCGAGGACCCACTCCGAAAAGATGGCGCGGCTTGGATTCTTTGCTCATGAAACGCCTGAGGGTTCGCACTTGAAAGATCGCGCGCGCGCAATGGGGATGCTTCACTTCAGAGTAATCGGCGAAAACATCGCGTATAATAAAGGCCATGAGGATCCAGGCGGGTTCGCAGTAGAGAGGTGGATGACTTCTTCGGGTCACCGCGCGAACATTCTTTATGTCGGTTTCCAGGCCTCCGCGATTGGGAGCTACGTAGCCGCGGACGGAACCGTTTATCTAACACAAGTTTTCATTAACCGCTAGACGCTTATTCGCAATATTCGTGGGTGGCGGCTAGAAAGTTTATTCAGCCGCCGAAAAGTGAATCAGCCCGCCCTAAGTCTTCCTTCCTTTGCCAAGATTAATTGGAGTTTGCAAATTTTAGGCAAACGCCCGGACGGCTATCACGAAGTAAGAACGATACTTCAAACAATTTCGCTGCATGACGATCTTCACTTCGAAGGGATCGAAGACGGAGCAATAATACTGTCTTGTAACGACCCGGATATTCCCACTGATGATGAGAATCTCGTCTTGCGCGCGGCCTTCACACTGAAAACTCGCTTCAAAATCAACAAGGGTGCGCGCATTCATCTAGAGAAGAGAATCCCCACCAAAGCCGGTCTGGGAGGAGCGTCCTCAAACGCCGCGGTTTCTTTGTTGGCGCTTGCGCATATCTGGAACGTTGAGCCGACAGCGCAGGCGTTTCTTGAAGTTGCTGCCGGCCTGGGAGCGGATGTTCCGTTTTTTCTGGCAGGGGGTTGCGCGCTGGCAACAGGAACTGGCGCTACAGTTTCTGCGCTCCCAGATACTGCAGTTCAGCACATCCTCGTCGTCACTCCAAAGGCGAGCGTAGCCACTGCCAGGGCGTACGCGGAGTTTAGTTCCACTGCCTTGACAACAATGAATACCGACCCTATTCTTTCTAGTTTGCATGGGGAAGGGAATTGGCAACATTCTGTTCCGTGGGCTTCGCGCGGTGAGTTGATTAACGATTTTGAGTCCGTGATCTTTGATATTGAGCCTGAAATCAAACGAACGAAAGAGGCTTTACTTCAGGCTGGTGCTCTCGGCGCTTTATTGGCTGGAAGTGGTTCGAGCGTGTTTGGTATCTTTGCGGATCAGAACGCCCAGCAGCGCGCTGTTAACGAAATCAAAAGGGAAGGAAGCTGGCGCATCTTTCCCTGTGTTACAGTGTCTCGGAATGAATACTTTCGTGCTATAGCTTCGGGCGGTGTTTCGTTAATACGCTCTTTCAATTCAGGATCTGATACTGGGGCGTAGCCAAGTGGTAAGGCACCGGTCTTTGGAACCGGCATTCGTAGGTTCGAATCCTCCCGCCCCAGCCACTTTCCAGCAGAGGCTTCAGCCTGTGAAGGCGACCGTGAACACAGACTAAAGTCTGCTACCAGTTTATGAGCACAACCGGAGGCATTAAGGTCTTTTCGGGAAACGCAAACCCGAAACTGGCGGAAGAGATTGCTCGCCATCTGGGATGTGATATGGGGCGGGCGTTCGCAGAACGCTTCTCGGACGGGGAGTTTAATTTCCAGATCGATGAGAACGTGCGCGGTGGCGATGTGTTCATCGTTCAGCCTACTTGCCCGCCAACCGACGAGCACTTGATGGAGCTGCTGATAATGCTCGACGCCTTTCGTCGATCATCAGCCGAGCGCATCACCGCAGTCATTCCATACTACGGGTATGGCCGATCTGATAAGAAGGATCGTCCGCGTGTTCCTATTTCGGCGCGACTGGTAGCGAACCTGATTAGTGTAGCGGGCGCCGACCGCTTGCTGACTATTGACCTGCATGCGGCGCAGATTCAGGGGTTCTTTGATATTCCGGTGGACCACCTTTACTCGGCCCCGGTGATGATTGGCTATTACCAGGAAAATCCGCTGCCGAACCTGACGGTGGTTGCTCCCGACACGGGGGGCGCAGAACGGGCTCGGGCATATGCCAAACGTCTCGATGCAGAACTTGCCCTTTGCGATAAGCGACGCGAAAAGGCCAACGTTGCGGAAGTGATGAACGTCGTCGGCGACGTGCGCGGGCGAAGCTGTTTGATTGTAGACGACATGTGCGACACCGGCGGCTCATTGACGAAGGTTGCAAGAGCGTTGAAGAATGCTGGAGCCGAAAGAATTCACGCGTGCTTTACGCACGCGGTGCTGTCCGGAAAGGCAGTAAAACAGCTTAATGAATCTGAAATCGAGCAGATAATTATCACAAATACGATTCCGCTACGCGATCACGCGTGCGAGTTGAAAAATATAAAAGTACTTAGTATCGCGCCGCTTCTGGCGAAAGCGATCAAGTCGATCCACGAGGAAACCAGCGTTTCCTCGCTCTTCGTTTAGCGAAGGGCAAACACTGATGGCTTAAGAAGTCCATCAGCGATCGGTCAAGAAGTTTAGAGTTCAAGCTTCAGCTTGTTATTTGAGCAGGAAGCAACTTAAAGGTTGAACTTCAAACTACTTAAGGCTGATCGCTGAACGTCTGTTAAGAGGAGCAGTCATGGCAGAACACAAGGAAATTACGATCCGCGCAACGACTCGAGAAGGTCGCGGCAAGAATGACGCGCGACGTGCGCGACGCTCTGGAATGGTCCCAGTTAACGTGTATGGGGGCGGTGGCGAGACCGTGGCAGCGCTGGCACCCCTCAGGGAGCTGGCCGCAATTCTGCGTACTGAGGCCGGGCGTAATACGATCTTCACGATTGACATCGAGGGTGTAGGCGCCAGCGAGGTGATGTTTCACGAACGCCAGATAGACCCTGTGCGTGGTCGTTTAATTCACGCCGATTTCACACGGCTGGTGAAGGGTCAGAAAATTGAAGTCACTGTTCCGCTACATCTGATGGGTGAACCTGTAGGCGTTCGTGAAGAGCAGGGCGTGCTCGAGCAGATTATTCGCGAGATTGAGATACGGTGCGAGCCTCGCGAAATTCCGGGCGTTATAAACGTTGATGTTTCAAACCTGGGCGTTCACGATGTGCTCCACATTTCTGATATTCCCGCCGACGCGCGCATTGAAATACTAAACGCTCCTGAGACCGTAATTGCGACGGTAGGCATAGTGAAGGAAGAGCCCGTGGCTGCGCCTGTCGTTGAAGCTGAAGGACCTGCCGAGCCGGAAGTAATTGGCAAGGGCAAGAAGGAAGATGAAGAAGGTGCCGCCGAACCGGAAAAAGGCAAGAAGGAACCGGAAAAAGGCAAAAAGGAACCGGAAAAAGGCAAAAAGGAATAAGTGCATTGCCGATTGCCAATTTCCAATTGCCGATTTGCGATTTTGTTCGACGCGATTGGACGATGGCGATTGACACTGTCTTAAATTGACAATTGGCAATCGGCAATCGGCAATATCTAATCGTTGGCCTGGGAAATCCGGGCGCTGAGTATGAGTGGTCGCGCCACAACCTCGGGTTCATGCTGATTGACAAAATAGCCCGCGCTGCTGGAATTGATGTAAATCGCCGCGAGTGCAGATCCCTCGTCGGGCGTGCTGAGATTGAGAGCTTCGCGACCAAGCTGGTCAAGCCGCAGACCTACATGAACCTGAGCGGAGAAGCGGTGGGATGTCTGGTGGCGAAGCATAAGCTGGAACTGCCCGGCGAAAACCTGATCGTAATATCAGATGATCTGGCGCTACCGTTTGGAACAATTCGCATTCGGGCACGGGGTTCGGCGGGCGGCCACAACGGCCTGAAGTCTATTATCGGAGCTTTGGGAACGAATGAATTTACGCGCCTCCGACTAGGCATTCAGCCTGAACATCCGGTCACGGATTCGAAGCGGTTCGTACTTGATTCGTTTCCACGTGCTTCGAGATCGGAGCTTGAAGAGATTTTGGAACGAAGCGCGGAAGCGGTGCGGACAATTCTCAAAGATGGTGTTTTGAAAGCTATGACGGAATACAACAACGCGTAAATGGTAAATAGTAAATCGTAAATAGTTTCAGAAACTCGGCGAGGCCTTCGTTCTATTTACGATTGACGATTTACGATTTACGACCAAGGAGATGATTTTGGAAACTCAAAGACAATATGAAGTCGTGTTCATCGTCGATCCCACAGCCGAAGACGACGAGGTTACGCGTCTTACCGAGAGTCTAAAGCAGATAGCTACAGATCAAGGCGGCGTGATCACTAAAACTGAAAGTATGGGTAGGCGAAAGCTGGCCTACGAGATTCTTCATAAGACAGAGGGAAGTTTTGTCCTGCTCGAGATTGAGGGATCAGGTCGCGAGATCGCCGAGCTTGAGCGTCGCATGCGTGTAAACGATCGGATAATTCGTTATATCACAGTGCGCGTGGACGAGGACCGGCGTCGCGCTGAGAAGTTTAAAGCGAAGCGGGCCCGCAAAGCCGCCAGAAGGCCGAGCGGGCAAGACGAGCAGAGACGAAGCGGAGCCGCTCCTGAGTTCGCCACCGACGAAGCCGAAGAAGACGCCGCGTAACGGGCCGATATTAAGGGACAAAGCCAGCAGCCCTGCTCTTGCTCGCGTCACACAGAGAACTAGCGCCAGCGCTTGCGAACGAACTATTCACGATCAGTGTTCTAAGAGGTAACTATGTCAGCAAATTATGAAGACCGAGACCGGGGCCGCCGCTACAATGGGGATGATGATTTCGACCGTGGTCGTCCTACACAGGGCCGCGGTGGTCGCAGTCGCTTTCGGCGGCGAAGAATCTGCCGGTTTTGCATTGAGAAGGTGGACATCATTGATTTCAAGGATTCCAGATTTCTGCAAAACTTCATTCCTGAGCGCGGCAAGATCCTACCCCGACGTATTTCTGGAAACTGCGCAATTCACCAGCGTATGCTTGCCGAAGCAATCAAACGTGCGCGCAATATCGCGCTGCTGCCGTATACAACAGATTAGGAAAAGGAGCTGCCGATATGGCGCACACTAGGATACTTCTACGTGAAGATGTTGATGATCTCGGTGCACGGGGCGAGATAGTTCGGGTCAGATCCGGCTACGCGCGCAATTATCTTCTGCCGCGCAAACTGGCAGTAGAGGCGACAGCGAGCAACGTCAAACAAATTGAGCAGGAGCGAGCCGCGCTCCTAAAGAAAGAGGCCACCGAGCGTACCACCGCTGAAGGACAGGCCGAACAAATTCGTTCGGTGGTTCTGGAGTTTAGACGCAAGGCTGGGGAACAGGGCGCACTTTACGGATCAGTGACGTCGATGGACATTGCTGAAGCACTGAAAGAGCGAGGTTATGAGATTGATCGTCATCGTCTCCACTTGCGCGAACCTCTTAAGCGTGTGGGCGAGTTTGCGGTCCCTCTGCGTTTGCATCGCGAGGTGACTATTGACCTACAGGTCAAGATCGCCCCTGAAGGCGAAGTAATTGTCGGCCACCTTTCGCCTGAGCAGGAAGCAGAGCTGGCGAAACAGGCATCAGGCGCCTCGGAAGGGGAATCCGCGGGAACTTCGGAGTAAGTGCCCGAAATATTTAACTCTGAAAGGCTTCCTGGCATCAGGGCGTGTTGTATAGTTTGGCGCTTCAAGTTTCTATAGCTTGTGGCGTCATTTTTTGTAAAAGAAACTCTACCTTCGACAGATGGCCACACCCGATCCTATACGCGAACAATCGCTCGAACGTTCTCTGCCCAGCAGCGCTGAGGCTGAGCGCGCGATTCTCGGGGGCGTCATTCTCGACAACGGCCTGATCAGTCAGGCCATCGAGCTTCTGCGTCCCGAAGATTTTTATGTGCCATCACATCGCCGCATCTTCGTCGCAATGACGGCGCTTTTTGAGCGCGGGGCTGAGATAAATCCCATCCTGGTTGGAGAAGAGCTCAAGAAAGAAAACGCGCTTGAATCGGTCGGCGGAATAAGCTTTATCACCAACCTCACTTATGGCTTGCCGCATTCGACCAATATTGCGCACTACGCAAAGCTTGTTCGAGGCAAGTCAATGCTGCGCCAGTTGATCAAAGCAGCGAACAAAATTACTCAGGAAGCTCTCGAACAGGAAGATGAGCCGGAGATCATTCTTGATCATGCTGAACACGAGATCTTTCAGTTAGCTGATGAGCGCATTCGCGAGGGTTTCGTGCATGTCAAGCCAGTGGCGGAACAACTGCTGGAAAAAATCCAGGAAATGGAAGGTCGCGCCGCAGTTTTAACCGGACTGACCACTGGTTTTGCCGACCTCGACAAGTTGACATCCGGCCTGCAGCGGCAGGATTTGATCATTGTGGCCGCGCGACCTTCAATGGGCAAGACGAGCTTTGCGTTGATGCTGGCGCAGAACGCCGCAATTCATGCGGGCGCAGTGGTGGGAGTGTTTTCGCTTGAGATGTCGAAGGAAGCATTAGTGATGCGTATGCTTTGTTCACAGGGCAACATCGATGCGCAGCGATTTCGCAACGGATTTCTTTCTCGTCCCGAGTGGGCGCAAATCGCCAAATCCCTCGGCACGCTCGCGGATACAAGAATCTTCCTGGATGATACCGCAGGCATTACCGTCCTTGAGATGCGCGCAAAAGCGCGCCGTCTTGCCGCCGAACAGAAACGCCTGGATCTAATTGTAGTCGACTACCTTCAGTTGATGACTGGTTCGGCGAAACGTTTTGAATCGCGGCAACAGGAAGTTTCGCAGATTTCTCGAGAATTGAAAGGTCTCGCTAAAGAATTGAACGTCCCTTTGGTGGCTCTCTCCCAGCTTTCGCGCGCGCCGGAATCCCGTTCGGACCACCGGCCACAGCTAGCAGACTTGCGCGAGTCAGGCGCTCTGGAACAGGATGCCGACGTTGTCGCTTTTATCTACAGGCCGGAGCAGTATAAGTCGCCCGAAGAACGCGATAGTCTGCCCGACGATCAGAAGAATGTTGCTGAATTGATTGTAGCGAAGCAGCGCAATGGGCCCACTGATACCATCCAACTTCGCTTCACGCCATCAAGTATGCGCTTTGATAATCTCTACCGGGAATAAACTCACACTTCACGCAGGGAGAAACCTCATGACGATCGATGAAATGCAACTTGAACCAATAGCCGGACAGGCAGCTACTCTCCTTCAAAACAAACATCCAAAACTGAGATTCACGAGCGGACGACGCTCTGTTCGACAACAAGCACATGCGATGGCTCGGAACATCGTCGTGCTTCATGACCGCAAGTGGAACAAGGCCGGGAAAGGTCGACGAAGTGTAGCGTCGCGTAGCGACGCCTGAAGTTAGTGCGAATTCAATCGTCGCTACGC
>JBHEMV010000081.1:0-12994 GCA_046262375.1 Pyrinomonadaceae bacterium | reverse complement strand
CGGCTTAACGACGAAGTACATGTTGAAGCGCGCCCTGAAAAAATTATTGCCCTCTGAGAATATCGGACGCCGAAAGATGGGATTTGGCGTTCCAATTGGCCACTGGTTGCGTGGGGAATTAGAGCCCTTACTTCGTGAGACGCTGACCTCCCAAAAAGCACTCAAACGCGGCTTGTTTCAACCAGAACAGATTAAAAGAATGGTGACCTGGCACGCGGACCACAAGGCGGACTATTCCAGCCAGTTGTGGACTCTACTCATGCTTGAGTTATGGTTTCAACGGTTCATCGATTGAAGCTAGCGCAATTGGGTTTCAATTTCACAGGGACGAGGATCGGGCAATCCCCGCCGACCCGTTGGCTGCGCACACCAAATTTGTGAGGAGGGACTGTAATTGAAAGGCGTCGTATTAGCAGGAGGATTAGGGACGCGATTGCGCCCTTTAACCGCGGTTACGAACAAACATTTACTTCCCGTTTATGATCGACCGATGATCTATTACCCGATTCAGACCCTGGTGAATGCCGGTATTATCGACATCATGATCGTTACTGGCGGCAATTCGGCCGGTGACTTTCTGAAGCTGCTGGGTAATGGAAAAGCGTTTGGTCTCAAACATCTAAATTACACCTATCAAGAGGGCGAAGGCGGCATTGCGGAGGCTCTTTCCCTTGTGGAACATTTTGCAGCGGGTGATCCGGTATGTGTTGTCTTAGGGGACAATATCATTGAAGGCAACATCGCTGCGGCAGTGCGCTCTTATCGTCATCAGGGCGGGGGCGCCAAAATCATACTGAAAAAAGTTCCTGATCCTCATCGGTTCGGTGTTCCTGAACTCAGCGGCCGAAACGTCCTGCGTATTGAAGAGAAGCCGAAATCACCCAAGTCTGAATACGCCGTAATCGGAATCTACATGTATGACAGCGAAGTGTATGACATCATTCGTACGCTAAAACCATCCGGTCGGGGCGAGTTGGAAATTACGGATGTAAATAACGCATACATCGATCGAGACGAGATGACATGGGAAGAGTTGGAAGGCTGGTGGACTGATGCCGGAACCTTCGAAAGTCTTCTCCGTGCTTCGAGCCTTGTGGCCGAGACTGGTGCAAACAAAATGGAGTTGAAGCGTGCAACCGAAATCGGCGCGAATGTGTAGTCCATGAAGATCGTTCGCGTCATTGCTCGCCTTAATGTTGGCGGGCCCGCGAAACATGTCGTTTGGCTAACTAAGGGGCTGCAAACCGCGGAGTGTAAGTCGCTACTGGTGGCCGGAACAGTTCCTTCGGGTGAAGATGACATGGGTTATTTCGCGACGGAGATGGGCGTGGTGCCCATCTTTGTTTCTCAAATGAGCCGTGAGATTTCCCCGAAAGACCTACTTACCGTCTGGAAGCTATTCAAACTCTTCCTGCGCGAGCGACCTGACATTGTTCACACCCACACAGCGAAGGCAGGAACAGTCGGTAGGTTAGCAGGGCTGCTCTATCGATGGTTCACTCCAGGCGCGCTCATTGGACACCCGCGAGCGTGCTGTTTCGTGCACACTTACCACGGGCATATTTTCCACAGCTATTACGGACCTGTGAAGACTCGGCTATTTCTTTTGATAGAAAAAGTGTTGGCGTGGTTGGTAACGGATCAGATCATCGTTGTGAGTAACCAACAGCTACGAGAGATCAAAGAAGAGTTTGGAGTGGGTCGAGCCGAACAGTTTTCTGTCATTCCGCTTGGACTCGACATGGGGGTCTTTGCGAACTGGAAAGAAGGGGGGCGATCGTTTCGCGATGAACTTGGACTAAGCCCGGACGATATTCTGGTAGGGATTGTCGGCAGGCTTACCGAGGTCAAGAATCATGAATTGTTCCTGCGGGCGGCACGGGTTTTCAAAAGTGAGTTTTCCAAACAGTCCCTGAATAGATCCGTGCGATTCGTAATTATCGGAGATGGCGCGTTGCGCAACACGCTCGAGCGGCAAACGGATTCGCTCGGTCTGGCAGATGACGTGATATTTACCGGAAGCCGTCGAGACCTTGAGAACATCTATCCCGCATTGGATATTGTCGCCTTAACTTCGCGGAACGAAGGAACACCATTGACGCTGATTGAAGCGATGGCAAACGCTCGCCCGGTGATTTCTACGGCTGTGGGCGGAGTAGTTGATCTGCTGGGAGACTCTCTTGTCAGAACCGCGAGCGGTCGCGACCCGGTCCCGAATCCAAAGAATCCCAACCAGCCATTCAAGATATGCGCGCGCGGCATTAGCGTTCCTCCGGATAATGCTGCGGCCTTGGCGGCAGGGCTGAGGCACTTGGTAGCGAATGAGGAATTTCGTCGTGAAATGGGGCACCGTAGTTTACAATTCGTGGCCACGCATTATTCAAAAGACCGGTTGCTCCAGGGCATCAAAAGTTTGTACGCGGATTTGTTGCAGGGGAAAGTATTTCGAAGCAGGCCAGCGGGGGCAAGCCCGCCTTCCGGACCGCGAGCTGATCAGAGTTGAGTTTCTGATCTTGGATTGAAAGGCTTTCAAGGCGGGATCCACCGAGCTAATCAGCGAGTCTCTCAGGTTGGGAAGGCGGGCTTGCCCCCCGCTGATTGGCGATGCTACTTGATCAAAGGTTTCTAAAATCTATCGAACAAAGGAGCGCAATAATTTGCGCGTACTCATAACAGGCGGCGCTGGCTTTATTGGATCCCACCTTGCCGATGCATATTTGCAACGCGGTGATGAAGTGTTGGTCATAGACGATCTGTCGACCGGAACCATTGAAAACATTCGCCACCTCAAGGATCATTCAAGATTTCATTACACAATAGATTCTGTTCACAACCAGCCGGTGACTGCTGAGCTTGTAGACCAGTCTGATGTGGTTTTTCACCTCGCGGCAGCCGTCGGCGTGAAGCTGATTGTCGAGAGTCCTGTTCGAACAATTGAAACGAACGTACGCGGTACGGAAGTGGTCCTGGCTCTGGCGAACAAGAAACAGAAAAGAGTGATGATTGCTTCCACCTCAGAAGTCTACGGATTGAGCGCCGACGTTCCGTTTCGCGAAGACGGCAATCTTGTGATGGGTGCGACGACCAAAGGCCGGTGGAGCTACGCCTGCTCGAAGGCTATTGATGAATTTCTGGCTTTGGCTTATTGGCGCGAAAAAAAACTGCCTACAACGATCGTGCGACTGTTTAATACCGTCGGCCCGCGACAAACCGGGCGCTACGGAATGGTTATTCCCACTTTCGTCAAGCAGGCACTGGCCGGCCGTCCCATAACGGTGTACGGCGACGGCAAACAAACGCGTTGTTTTGGATATGTCGGCGATGTAGTTGGCGCTTTGATCAAAGTAATGGACCACTCGGACTCCGTAGGTCAAGTTTACAATATTGGTTCGACGGAAGAGATCTCAATCCTCAAACTCGCAGAAAAGGTGAAGGAGATGACGAACTCAGATTCGGAGATCGTCTTCTTACCTTACGACGAGGCCTACGAAGAAGGCTTTGAAGACATGCCGCGTCGGGTCCCAGACATTTCGAAGGTCAAGCAACTCGTGGGCTTTCGTCCACAGATGATGCTTGAGGGCATATTGCAAAGCGTGATCAGTTATCAGAGCGGACGACCGTCTCCTCTCGGTGATTAACCGTCGACCCATGCCCCTCCTGACTTGATTTGATATCCGCTATCTATTAGCTTTCCTCGTACACTGCCCATTCTAATAGTTCCAATCTCGTTTAGTGATGTCCTTTAACTCGTTGAATCTTCTGCCTGTTGCTGCATCGACTTTGTTGGCGCTTGCACTTACACCCATCGTTCGCACTCTCGCGAGGCGAGCTGGAATGGTGGCCAAGCCAAAAAGCGACCGCTGGCACAAAAAGCCGACAGCAATGCTGGGCGGCGTTGCAATATGGTTATCGGTCGTAATCAGCTATCTTGCGTTTGTTCGACCGAACGTGCCTCAGGCGGTGGACCACTTCCCCGGATCTTTTTTGGATGTAGTCATCGGGGCCAGCACCTTTCTTTTCCTGGTCGGCCTTGCTGACGACATTTTTCATACGAAGCCGTACCAGAAGTTAATCGGACAGGTAATGGGGTCCGCCTTTGTGATCTATTACGGCTTGAGCCTGCCCTGGACCAGCTATACCTTGCTGAATGTTGCGATAACGATCTTCTGGCTGATTGGAGTTACTAATGCTGTTAACCTTCTCGACAACATGGACGGTCTGGCTACGGGAATCGCCGTTATCGGATCGGCTTTTCTCGCGCTCAGTTTTATCAACACTAATCAACTCAACGAGGCACTGATACTACTTACTTTTGCCGGTGCGCTATTCGGATTTCTTATCTATAACTCGAATCCTGCGTCGATATTCATGGGTGATTCGGGCTCCATGTTTATTGGTTTCTTCATGGCGAGCGCTGCTTTGGTGAATGTCTCGGGTGGACGGTCGAGAAGTCTTCTGCCGGTGCTCGCCGTTCCAATCCTGGTTCTCTTCATTCCCATCTTCGATACGACATTCGTTACGATCCTACGAAAGTTTTCTGGCCGGGCCGCTTCTCGCGGCGGACGTGATCACACTTCGCACCGCCTGGTTGCGCTGGGTATGTCGGAGCGTCACGCAGTATGGATGCTTTACTCTTTTGCGGGCCTTTCGGGTTTGCTGGCGCTTTTGGTTCAGAAGGTAAAGCTCGACGTGAGTTTGGCTGCTATTGCGGGCTTTACCGTGTTGCTCACGCTACTTGGCGTTTACCTGGCGGGAGTCAAGGTTTACGACGAGACGGACGAGGACCTAGCGCTTAGAGATAAGTCCCTTTACGGGTTCCTGATTGATCTCTCCTATAAGCGACGTATTTTCGAAGTGTTACTGGATGTAATTCTCATCCTTTTATCTTATTGGTGTGCTTACGCAGTGAAGTTTGGTGCGCTCTCGGGGAGCACCGCGTGGAAACTTTTCTTGCGCACGTTACCAGTACTTGTTTTCGTTAAGATGGCGGCATTCCTCCTGATGGGCGTTTATCGAGGGATTTGGCGTTACACGAGCCTTGGCGACCTGGTTGTTTTTGCCAAAGCCGTATTGCTTAGCTCAGTCCTGAGCGTGCTCGCCGTACTTTTTGCTTTTCGCTTCGAAGGTTTTTCACGAACAATCTTCATCATCGATGGGATGTTGATGTTCATGTTTCTAGCCGGAAGTCGCATGGCGTTTCGTCTGTTTCGGCAGGTAATCCCGGTTTCGAAAGACAGTGAAGGGAGGCGTGTCCTAATTTACGGAGCAGGAGACGCAGGCGAATTATTGCTAAGAGAATTGCTGAATAATCGCGGACTGAAATATACGCCAGTGGGATTTCTTGATGACGATCCAGCCAAGAACGGTAAAGTCATTCACGGATACAAAGTCTGCGGTGGCAACGGTGATTTAGGCTTGGTATGTCGGCAACGAGAGGTGGAAGAAGTTTTGATTTCCATTTCCCTGATGCCTGATGAACGTCTCCAGGAGATCTTGGATTTTTGCAGGCCCCACCACATCGCGGTAAAAAGAATGCGAATAACCATTGAAGATTTGACTGAATAGTGAGGATCGCAGCTCAAAAAACACTTTGGAATTAGGGGATATTACCGTCAGCTCTAATGCCAGACCAGTTAATTCAATTTAAAGCTAGCGCGACGGCGAAACTAATGATGATTCTTACAGTTTCGCTTGCCTTGTTTTGTTCCTGGTTTGTGGTTCGTTGGTATGTGGGCAACACAGTCGCGGAATACTTCCATCCGGATGAAGGTCGATTGGAGAAAGCTCAGATGGCGGTGTCACTGGCACCGGACGATCCTTTGCCTCACTGGAATCTTGGCTATCTGACGCAGAAGTATTCTCCTCCTGATCAAATTCCGGTTGTCATAGCTGAGTATGAGAAGGCTGTCAGCTTGTCGCCAAACGACTACAGATTGTGGATGGACCTGGGCTACGCATTGGAGCAGGCAGGTGAATTTGACAAAGCTGAAAAAGCATTGCGAGAAGCGGTGAAACTCGCGCCTTCTTACTCATATCCGCGTTGGTTGTTGGGAAACCTGCTTCTTCGTACCGACCGTTACACACAAGCGTTTGCGGAGTTGCGGCGGGCTAGTGAAGCAAATGTTGAATTCCAATCCCAGTTGTTCAATCTTGCATGGCAGGTAAACAAAGACGACTCCCAGGCGCTTAGCGTAGCGATCGGGAAGGCGCCAGGCGTGCGGGCTCAGTTTGCGAAATATTTACTTGTGCGCGGCAGGTTCGATGAAGGGCTGCGCCTGTGGAACGCTTTGACCGAAACTGAAAAGAGAGCTAACCGCTCAGCCGCGGATTCAATAATAAGCAGTCTTATCTCGGCAAGCCGTTACCATCTGGCTGTGGAGGTTTGGAATGATGTCGCACCCGGCAACTCTTACCGAGCAGAGTCGGGACATATTATTGACGGAGGATTTGAAGACAATGTAGCTCACGGGCCGGGCGCAGTTTTTGGCTGGCAAGTTCAGTCTGCGACGCAAGTGCAGATAGGAATCGATCCTGGCCAGGGGCACACCGGAAGCCGTAGCTTGCGGACAGTGTTTCAGGTTCGCTCACACCTTGATGCGATCAATGTGTCACAGCTGGTCCCGGTGCAGCCTAATACCGCATACGATTTTGAGTGTTATTTGAAAACGGAAAAACTCGTGAGTGCGGCAACTCCCCTGGTGGGGATCGCGGAAGCTGCCAACCACGCCCGCTTGGCCTCTTCAGTAGCTACGCCGACGGGCAATAATGATTGGCAACATATTTCCCTGTCTTTCAAGACGGGTGCGAAAAGCGAGGCTATTAGAATCGGGATCAACCGCAGTTCATGCGTAGACAGCCCAGTCTGTCCGATCTTTGGTACTGTTTGGTATGACGACTTCGATCTCAAGCCCCGAAAGTAGCGCGCTCGTTACTCGTGAAGCTGAAGCTCGCGTGGCGAAGCCGGTAGGGTACGTTACTTACCGCATCAGGCACACCCTTGCGAGCCGCTTCGCCTTCCTTATCCTCTGTGTGGCAATCATCCTTTCAGCTCTCGCCTACGGTACAGTTCATGCTTGGGCGCTCGCGGTTTTTTTTCTCGGCAGCGTAGCCGTCTTGATTCTATGGCTAGTTGACAGTTTAACGCTGGACTCGGTTCGAATCAGCCGAAACATGTTGCAGTTGGCGCTTGTGGGAATGTTTGTGCTTGGAGCGGTCCAGCTTCTTCCTCTCAGAGACCCGTCCAGTACCGGGATGCTCTCTATTCCGTTAATCAAGAGTCTATCATTCGATCCTTATTCAACCCGGCTCGTTCTAGTTGAGATAGTGGCATTGCTTATTTATTTTGCCGCCACGTTGGTTTTTGTTGACACGCCAAAGCGTCTCAGATTGCTCGTGAGAACCCTCACGATCTTTGGTTTTTTCCTGGCAATCTTTGGTTTGACGCAGTCCTTCACGAGCCCAAACAAGGTTTACTGGATCAGAGAATCGTCCCAAAGTCAGCCCTTTGGTCCTTTTATCAATCGCCACCATTTTGCGGGCTACATGGAATTAGCTCTAGCGGTGCCGCTCGGGCTCATCTTCTCTGGATCCGTTGAGAAGGAAAAGAGGCTTATTTACCTCTTTGCAGCCAGCCTGATGGGTGTGGCGTTAATAATGACAAACTCTCGGGGCGGCATCATAAGCCTGGTTGCGGAAATTCTTTTTCTTGTCGCAGTATCAGGTCTGCGCCGCCGCCACAAGAAGAGAGAATCCGAAGAAAAAAGATTCCGCATTAAGAGCGCAGCGTTGAAAGCGGGGCTAGCGCTGGCCATGGTTATTGCCCTCTTTGGCACCGTGGTCTTGTTAGGAGGCGAAGACGTATTAAGTCGATTGGTTGGGTCGGTTAATACTGAAGACCCTACGACGGGACGATCACATTTCTGGGCCGTCACTACGGAAATAATAAAGGCTCATCCTTGGCTCGGCACCGGGTTGGGGGCCTTTGCCGTAGTCTACACAGGTTACGATTCGCGTAACGGTCTTTACCGATTGGAACAGGCGCACAACGATTATTTGCAAGTCTTGTCGGATGGGGGAATCGTTGGAGCAGCGATCGGACTGTTCTTTGTTGTTAATCTATTTCGAATGGGGTTTGCAAGGCGAGAATCTGGCGATGATTTCAGGCGAGGAGTGGCAACCGGGGCTATGGCTGGATGTTTCGCCGTGCTGGTTCACAGCTTCTTCGATTTCACGCTGCATACCCCTGCAAACGCTTTACTATTTCTTATTCTCGCGGCCCTGGCAACTATGAACGGCCGCGTTGAAGAGGTGCACTCCCGCCGGAAAAAACGGCATCGGCGGGAGTCCAGTCGTAGTGCGATTGAATGAGACTTCGCTCGGCCTGTAGTATTATCGATTCGCAGACTATCGATTAACGTTTAGTGAATAAGTAATCAGGGGGCACCAGGCACTTGGTTTCAGTTGCTACTGCCAAAATAGCGATTAGCAAGGAGACCACCACGGTTTCATCGATACCAGGACTTTGCCTTGGGGCTTCACTGAAACACGCGAAGCGAGACGCGCTAAACCATAAAATCGGTGGCGAGTGGATCAGTATTTCTGCAGAAAAGTTCGTAGAGCGTGTTCGAAATGTAGCGCTGGGGTTGGCTGAGTTCGGAATAAAACCCGGCGATCGGATAGCGTTACTATCTGAGAACAGGCCCGAATGGTCCATTGCCGATCTCGCAATACTTAGCCTCGGCGCCATCAACGTTCCCATCTACACTACCCAGGCAGTGGATCAAATCTGCTATATCCTCACCGATTCCGGCGCGCGCGTAATCTTCGTTTCAAATAGAAAGCTCTTTGAACACGCTAAAGAGGCGTTGGAAGGTCTGGACTCCCTGGAGAGAGTTATTTTTTTCGAGGGGCAAACGACCGAGCGCATTGATCAATCAACCACGCTTGAGTTGTTGGAGCAGAGTGGCCAGAAGCGGGCGCAAAATAACCCGGTCGCTTTTGAAGCCTATTTGAAAGCAATCCGACAAGATGATCTTGCCACCATAATCTATACCTCAGGCACAACTGGGGAACCTAAAGGCGTAATGCTAACGCACGCCAATTTCATGTCGAACGTGCTGGCCATATCCGACGGCTTGCCGATATCCTCAAGTGACATCGCCTTGTCCGTACTTCCTTTATCGCACATTTTCGAGAGAACCGGCTTTTATGTCTTCTGCTACAGCGGTGTTTCGGTGTATTACAGCGCTTCCTTTGATCAGGTCGGTGAAAATCTACGCGAAGTTAGACCTACTGTAATGACAGCGGTTCCCCGGTTGTTTGAGAAAGTCTATCACCGCATTGTAAAGAAAGGGCTATCGGAAAAAGGCTGGAAGCGCCGGGTTTTCGAGCGATCTTTGGAGGTTGGTCAACGCTATGCTGAGGCTAAAGATAAAGACCGGCATGTCGGGCCTCTGTTGTCGGTTCAACAGAGAATCGCGAATCGTTTGGTCTTTGCGAAGTGGCGTGAAGGAGTAGGAGGCCGTTTGAGGTATTTTGTATCGGGCGGCGCGCCCCTCTCTCCCGCGCTTTCTTACGCTTTTATGGCGGCCGGCATTCCCATTCTTCAAGGTTATGGAGCTACGGAAACGTGTATTGTTTCCGCAAATCGTCCCGAGAATAATCAGGTGGGCTCGGTTGGGTTACCTTTTGAGGGAATCCAGATCGCTATAGCGGAAGACGGCGAAATCCTCCTGCGCGGCCCAAATGTTATGCGTGGTTATTACGGACGTCCCGAAGAGACTGCGTCGGTTCTGAACAATGAGTGGTTTGCGACGGGTGACGTCGGCCGTCTGGATAAGGAGGGCCAACTCTATATTACTGATCGAAAGAAGGATTTATTCAAACTTTCAAACGGAAAGTATGTGGCCCCGCAGCAGATTGAAAGTCTGTTAAAGCAAAGCGAATTTGTGAGTCAAGTGGTGGTCGTCGGCACAGGACGCAAACAGCCGGCCGCACTGATCGTACCCGAGTGGGAAGCTGTCAAGCAGGCCTTATCTGCAGCTGGAGAAAAATTTCCTGGCGATCGAGTTGAACTGGCCCACTTTGCTCCAACCATCAAATTAATACAAAGTGACATTTCACTCCTTACCCGGGGGCTAGCCGACCACGAGCGCATCCGTCGAATTGCATTGTTGCCTAATGAATTCACCATCGACGGAGGAGAGCTGACACCAACGCTCAAAGTGAAAAGACGCGTTATCGATCAAAAATTTGACAATTTGATCGATGAGCTTTATTCGTAACGGGATTCTGATTTTTCCTGGCCTAAAATACATTCGGCCAAAACTCTTAGATTAATGGGTAAGTCGGGACTGCGACTTTCTCTCTTTTGGGGTCGTGTGTAGAAGGCTAAAAGTGGAATCTCGCAATAGCAAAAATCACAACCGGATATGTGATGTTTTACTAAGAAACTGATCTCTGGGGCGAGTGCGCGGCGGCGAAAGGAAAGAAGTAACTTAGAAGAGGGGCAAGCCAGTTTCTTGCTAAACGACTTTACGCTCGAAGCTTTCATCTATTTGCCCCCTAGTGTATGCACGGGTGACTAGGTTGTCGATCAAATTTGAATATAGTCCCGCCTGAGGAATTGGGTAGAAGCAAGGGGCAAGTTTGCTGTTAGCCTCAACCGAATGGAACCCACACACAGCTTCCGCTTGTTCATCAGCTTAATAGACGTAATGGTGTGAAACTTCCACAACTTTTCTTAGTCAAATTTGGGCCTTTGTACTCTGGAATCAATAACTTGCCGGAAGTGCAAAAACATGTTGCTCATTTTTTGGAATGTTGTTAATATGCATGCGTCAAGTCAGAGAGCGCCTGCTCTTTGACGCTCTTTCCAGGGCAGCCCACCTGTTTTCGCAGGAACATTCGGGCAAATTCACATTGACTACCTAGCGATCGCCCAAGGGCTCTTCCAAGATCCTTTTCTTAGTAAAAGACTCTTACGAGTAGCCTTACCAAATCTCCTTATCTTGGCATGCGTAGTCTGGGATCCCTTAAGAGAGTCATTCCGAACGCGCCGCACTAACACTCAAAGTTCCCGCCGAAATTACTACCAGCCATCTGGGTCCCCAACAACAACCTGTGAAATCTCTAAGTAACCAAGTCGAAAAAGACGTTGAGATGGACACCACTAGCGAAGAGCCACAAAGCGCGCGTGCGAAACGCTCGGCAGAGCGAATTGCGAAAAGCGGTAAGTGGCGTGAGAGCTTGCGATGTTCGGACGTCAACCGCCTGTGGTCGGAACTGCACCGCATTGTCTCCCACCATCCGCTGGTAAGAGCTTCGCGTAGTGCGGGTCTTTTGGTTGAGGAAGGAGCGAGCAGCGCATACACCGACTTAACGCAGGAACTATTTGTTCAACTCTTGAGTAAGAATCGCTTTGAGCATTATTTGGACTCAGAGATGACGGATTACGAAATAGAGTGTGAGATTGGCCAGATAGAACTTACTAATCTTCTTACGGCAGAATTACGAAAACGCCATCCTGAAAGCTATCGCCTGGCTCGCCGCATTTCTACACTCATCCAATCTAGCTCCAACTTCCGTCGTTTTGACTCCAGCGGAACCGGAGATGAACCTCATCGCAGGCTGGCAGATCGAGTTTATGGACTTAGTGAATGGGCAGACGGAAAGCGACGCCGCGACTCCCATGACGTCGAACAGCGTGTTCACATGATTCCGGTTCGTGCGCGCGATACTCGAATGGTGGGCTGCACTGGTGACTCCCAGGTCGTGATTAGTAACTCAGACCTGGAGGACCTCATTGTCTCCGTGTTAGACGCGGTGGACTCGCCTGTTGATGTAAGAGCACTTCGCAGTCTTGTCATGTCTCGCCTGCCGGTAATGGACATTTATCTAGTACCGCTGGACGGTGACGATAACGACGGTGACGGTAATCATTTTCAGCCTGTGGATAAGGGCGAAGATCCGGAGCAAGGCCTGCTTAGACGTGAATCGGAGGATGAAGCTGCAGGGTTTGTCGATCACTTTCTTAGTCATCTTCACGAAACCGTGCGCGGGAAGGTGAAACAATACAACCGAATTCTAGGAGTGTTGTGGCATTGCTATTTGAGCCCTCAGCAGTCCACCCAGCTCGAAGTTGCGGCAGTTTTGGGGGTTTCCGATTCGCTAGTGTCCGATTATCGACGGCGGATCGAACAGGAATTACGGGCTCTTTCGTTCTCTGAAGTAGAAGAGGCGAGAAGATTCGAAGGCGCATTACGCGAACGTGTCCAAACCCTGGTTTTAACGAACGTTGAAAAAGAGGTTGGTGTTTTGGTCGACTGATCCTATAGCGCGGCTCGCGCGATCTTCGCGCTTGAGCGGCGTAAGCCCGGCTCTTGGAAGCTGCCGCGCCTTTAGCGCAGCGGCTTCTTTTCTTTTGGATGCCAAACTTTGATATTGAAAACCGCAGTTGCCCACACGAGAGACAAGGGGCCCGTCAAGGATGAATGAATGCGCTTAAAACAACGACTATCAGATTACGAGTCGCTAGCTAGGCCGGGACCGTACGAAGCTCCGGTTACTGATCCGGACTATGAAAGCTGGTCTAAGCTCGGTCAGGAGAAATCCAGCCGCGGCTCAGAGGAAGAGAGCACTGAGGAGTGGGTTAGAAAGAATTCAAGTAGTGTTCCGCGCGGAGCTTTGGAGGATGTCAGGTCCGGACAAACCGCACCCGGATGGTCCAGGCACGTTAAATCTATCGATCTGCGCATGGAGAGTACCTCTAGTCAAATGAAGGCTAGAGAGGACAGTGTTACGCCAAAGCCTTCGGCGAATCACTGGCTACTAAGGCGCGGCCACGCGTTGACGTACGCGGCACTCTTCCTTTTCACGATCATTCTTTATGCTCGTCCTGCAGAGTTTTATCCGTCTCGGTGGACCGCCTCAATTGCTTTCATTGTCGGCATCATCATGCTGGCAGTCTTCGTTCCCTCCCAGCTTTCACTCGATG
>JBHEMV010000080.1:0-13118 GCA_046262375.1 Pyrinomonadaceae bacterium | reverse complement strand
ACATTGTGTCGTGCCACGTATAGCAGTCAGTCTCGCTTAGGTGAAAAGAGCTGTAGATAGAGCAACGCAGAAAACAAAAAAACAAGAACGCGCTCCGCGTACCGAAACTTGACGCTTGACATTCACATAGCAGTGCGCTGACTAGTCAGCGCTTTCGAAAGCGGCGACTAGTCGCCGCACTGCTATGTGAATGTCAAGAGCGACCCTCGCTTCGCGGAGCGGTTTTTGATTTATCTTGTATACCGGTTTTTGTTTTTCTTTTTTCTCTTTCTGTTCTTTGACAGCTAAAGCTTCTTCAACCTGGGAGAGACTGACTGCTATTCGTGGCACGACACAAGGTTCGTCACACTAGCGAGCAATGCGGCCCATCGAGGGCAATACCGCTGCCCTGGGTTCTCTGTCTCCAGAAACGAAGCGCAGTCCCGAGCTAACGGGACTGTTCGTTCTGTGCGGCGTCGAGTCTATCCCTGGGGCCGGCGGTCTCCTCTGCGGTCAAAGGAGCTATGGAACTATCTGGCCTGACAATGTAAGGCCGTTGTTCTTTCAAAACTGCATACATGCGCGTCGTCAATTTACGAGCCACGGCCACGATCGCTTTACGGGCCGCTAGTTTCTTTGGCTGTCTCAGATAGATGCTGCGATAAAAGGCGCGTAGTTCTGGATCCTGACGAATGGCCGTCCAGGCGCATTGAATGAGCTTATTGCGCAAGCGACTGTCCCCAGTGCGCGTGATAGAGCCACGGTTTTCTTTATCGCCGGTGGAGTCTTCGCTCGACACCAGTCCCAGGAAACCAGCGATCTGACGCACATTGCTGATTTGTCGCCAATCACCCAGCCGCGCCAGAGCATGGGTGGCCGTAATGGTGCCTACGCCGGGTAGACTCACCAGATAACTGAGACATTGGCGCAGTTCCGGATCGTTTTGACAGAGCTGGCGGATTTGTTTTTGCGTTTTGGCGGCGGCCAGATAGTGAAAGCCCAGGGTATCGATCAGTTGGTCCAGCTTAAAGCGCACCGAACCATTGCAGGGCACTTGCTGTAGTTGCCGTAATACCCGCGCAGACCATTGGCCGTTGGCGGCCGGAAAAGGGATGCCTTCGTAGAGCAGCAACGATTTGATGCGTAACTTACTGGCCGTTAGTTGGGCCACCTGGGTGTCACGCAATTGCACCAGATGTCGCAACTCCCGATAAATTTGCGGCGGCACGTGGATGCTCTGCAGCTGACCACCACGCAGGCCTTCTGAGAGTTTCTTGCTGTCCAGCCGATTGGTTTTCACTTTATTACGCGGCGCGCTCGGAACCGTCGATGGGGAAACCACCAAACAGAGCTGTTGCGCGGCGGTCAGCTCATCGTAGAGGCCAAAGCCGGTGGGCCCGGCTTCGTAAACAAAGGCTACCCGCTGCCCAGCAAAATGTTTGCGCGTATAGTTTAATAGCTGGTTGCCGTTATTGGCCATGCTTAGCGAGCGACGCAAGCTGCCGTGATCGGTGCAGGTAATGGCCATCTTCTTTTTATCAACATCCAGACCGACGAAAATGTCGAAGTGGCGCGGAATAAACTTTGAAATCTCTTCTGTTGCTGTCATGGTCGTTTCTCCTCCAGTAGGTGCTTGCTAACACCTTACTTCAGTTACCCGACTCTGACATTCAACATACTTGTCTCCAAAATGCGCTCGTCATAGTTACAACTGACTGCTGATTGCTTACTGCCTTCTGCCTTCTGCTTACTGCCTACTGAGTTCTTCCCACTCCGGCGCTGGTATGCGATGGAAAGCGTCTACCACATTGGGGTCAAAATGATTACCGGCTCCCCGGGTTAATTCTGCGGCTGCCGCATCGTAGGATTTACCAGCGCGGTAGACACGATCGCTTATCATCGCATCGAAAGCATCTGCCACAGCGAAGATGCGAGCGTTGGGATCGATCTCTTCACCAACCAGACCCCAGGGATAACCTGAGCCGTCCCACTTTTCGTGATGCTGGCCCACTACTAGCGACGCACCTTCGAGAAACTCAACACCTGACAACATCTGTTGACCGTACAGCGGATGGTTGCGCATGCGAACCCACTCATGCTCAGTCAGTTTGCCGGGTTTTCGCAGGATTGCATCCGGCACACGAATCTTGCCGATGTCGTGAAGCAGCGCGCCGAGCGCGAGCGATTGTGTTTGCCGTCGATCGAGAGATAACTCCTGGGCCAAGCGCAAACTAAAGGCGACGACACGTGCCGAATGATCATAGGTTTCAACATCACGCGCGTGTAACGCCGTGAGAAGTGCCTCAAGCACTGGGCCCGGACCACCACAGACCGGTAACTGGAGAGTAAGACGCGAAACTGATGGGTCGACCTGTTTTCTCAAAATCATTCTCCCTAGGCTCATGTTGAAGCTGGCTCCTTCGAACCACTCTCCTATTCGTGATGCACCACGCATCAGGGAATGTAAAACACACGAGAGTTTGTCCCTTAACCCGGACAAAAGAGTGAGCTAACCCCTGATTCCATGGGCCAACGGGAATGCAACGAGAACGCCAGATTGAGCCAATATTAAGGTCTTCCAATTGCAACAAAGAGCGCATTTCAGCTCGAAGGCGGCATAAATTTAGACTGAAGCAGCGGCGTGGGATCTGCACATTGCTTTAGCGCATTTCGGGTGGGAATAAGGAAACAAGTGGGGAGTGATGAGATATTAGGTAGCCGAGTTAGGACGCCGCTACTCGAGTAGTAGCTTTCCGGTTGTCTTTCTGCTTTCAAGATCGCGGTGGGCCTCCTCGGCGTCCGCCAACTGATAGGTTTTGTGTATCCGAAGCTTCAAATCACCTCGAATGATCATCTGCATTACATCGTTGGAGCGTTGTTCGAGCTCCTCGCGAGTGGCAATGTAGTTGGCCAGACGTGGTCGCGTAACATATAGCGAACCTTTGTGCGTGAGCTTAAGGAGGTCGAAGGGTGGGACAGCACCGCTGGCCGCGCCAAAGAGAACCAGGTAGCCACGCGGGCGCAGAACATTAAGATCTTTTTCGAATGTAGTTTTCCCCACTCCGTCATAGACAACGTCAACACCCCTGCCCCCTGTAAGACGCTGTGTTTCCGTTTCAAAATCCTGACTCGTATAAATGATAACCTCGTCCGCACCGGCGTCGCGCGCCAGTTGCGCTTTCTCATCTGAACCAGCGGTGGCGATTACACGTCCGCCAAGATTTTTGCACATCTGGACCAGCAACAGACCCACCCCTCCAGCCGCAGCATGAATCAGCGCGGTTTCACCTTGTTTGATCGGATAGGTGCTGTGACTAAGATAGTGGGCCGTCATCCCCTGGAGCATGGCGGCAGCAGCCTGATCGAAGTCGAGCTGCTCGGGAATCTTAACCAGACGATCAGGTGGCACAGCAGCATACTGAGCATAGCTTCCCAGTACGCCCGTATAGGCCACGCGTTCCCCAAGTCTTATGCTGGTTACTTCAGAACCCGTGGCTATAACTATGCCCGCCGCTTCCTGTCCATTGACGAAAGGCAGCGGCGCCGGATAGCGACCCTCGCGGAAATACACGTCGATGAAATTGACGCCTGCCGCTTTAATCTGCACCACCGTTTCCTTTGGTTTAGGCTCGGGAATGGGAAGATCGACGAGCGTCAGGACTTCTGGACCACCGACCTGAGAAACTTGAATGGCTTTCATAGCGCGGACAGCATACAACAAATAGCAATCAGCAATCAGCAGTCAGCTAGAGGAAAACCGCGTAGCGAGAGGCCGCAAACTGAGGTCACTTGAAAATGTACCATTAACGCTTCATGAATGCAGAGGGAGTTTCTTTACTACGCCACCCACCGCGTCGGCAAGCGGGTGGATTACGATGAAGGCTCCAGCATCTATGTCGTGTACGGCTGACTTTATTTTCCCAATCTCCAAACGTGTAACTACGCAAAATAAAATATCCTGCTCAGTGTCGCTCCGCCCGCCTCGACCTTTGTAAATGGTGACACCCCTCTGCAGGTCACGAATGATCGCGTGCCTGATCTCTTCGCTCTTGTCGGAGATAATCGTGATAGCAGTGTGTTCATCGACAGTTACGCCCGACAAACTCCTGACGGCGGTCTTCGGAGGCTTCTTCATTGGCGCCGGTATTGGCCTGGCGATTCGCAGCGGCGCAGTTTTGGACGGGACTGAAATCGCCGCGCTTCTCATCAGCAAGAGCAGCAATCTATTGAAGGTTGGCGATGTGATCCTTCTTCTTAGGTCACATTGAATAGAGCGCCGGTTCGACGCCAAGGAAGAAAGCGGCAGAAGAAAAGATGACGACATTGGCGGTAGCCGAGCCCAATAAAGGGAAGATTGATAACCAGGATTAGGACTGAAAGCGGCCAGCCCAATACATCTGAAGCCAGCATGGAAATGCCGGTAACACCACCGTCGATAAAATGGCTCGACAGGAGGAATCCTTTTAGTCCAAATCCCGCGGAGAAGATGCCCAAAAGGATGAGAACCATATTGAGTGCTACTCGCATGATCTTCTTCATAGTTGATCTCCGGTAATGCAAGTGGACCACGAAGGAGCGGGGGCAAGCCCACCTTCCCAACCTGTGAGACTTTGCACGTCGACTATTTGCATTCTCTTGAAGGCCTTTCAGATTTAGCGAGTGTCACTCAACCAGGTGAAGCTCTGGTCAGGAAGGTGGGCTCGCCCCCGCTTTGGATTGAATATGCCTATGCCAATTCTCCACCTGGCATTTCGCGACGGCGGGCGACACCCGTTGCGTGACGTCCTCAGGTTGATCGAGCTCGAAGAGTTAGTTGTTGCTCGCATTCACTTTCCAGACGACTTTGCGGATTCCAGTGCCCTTCTGATCTGTTTAAAAACATGCGGCTCGAGACCGGCGTTGTCTGCCAGTCGAATCGAGCGAAGGCCCAGCAGTCTGTAAACCTCTAACGCCTCGCCCAGCTGTTTTTTGGACAACGCGTTCAGGTGTCTTTGAACGGTGGCGAGATCGCCGCGCGCAAAGGTTCCGGTTAAGGCCCGATCTGGGTCAGAGACTTTTAGATTATTGACGGTACTTTCAACTAAGGGCATGAGTATTCGGCGGGCGCTTCTTTGCCTTATTCCACAAGAAGCGAGCAGATCTGTAGCCAGGTCAAAGAGTGCAACCAGATGGCCCGAAGCCATCACGGCTGCCGCATGATAAAGCGCCTTGTTATCTGGCAGGATCGAAAAACTGGTCCCCTTCAGATCGGCCACAATCAAACGCGCCACAACCAAGGCTGCATTATCGCCTTCCAGACAATAAAATGCGCCCCGCAAAGCTTTCGCACCCGCGACAGGCTCGTTGATGGCAACGAGCGGATGCAGCGATCCCGTATAAAATCCCGCCTTTGCCAGCGAGCCCAGTACGTCAGATGCAAGCGCCCCACTCGTGTGCAAAACTGTCTGGCCTCGCCGGGCTCGCCTTTGTGAAATTGCAAGGGATTCCGCGGTCGACTTAATGGCATCGTCAGGGGTAGTGATCAGGAGCACATCGCTGGCGGGCAGACGGTTAAGCTCATCTGAACTTAGTGCGAGAGCCGGCTTTTCCATTTTATTAATTAGCGCGGCGGCTTTTCTGGCGTGGCCAGCACGACGGGCGACCAGGGCCAGGATGGGATATCCCGACGAGTGCAGGGCAAGTGCCAGAGCCTGTCCGAGGCGGCCGGAGCCAACGATTGAAACTGAAGGCCTGGCTATTTTTCTTGATTTTACCGTGGATTTTGGCTGGGGCATTTGTCGAGAAGACCATGAACAACTGCGCGGGCACCAGCCACTGCCAAGCTGAAGCCGCCAACCTATCGAATCTTAGGCTTTTCTTATACAGTGCATTATAATGGCGCCCATCCCGCAATCGCCAACGGTTAAGGCTTTTTGCCGACCTAGCGAGGTATCTGCACTCTTGCAACCACTTCGCGCGCACAACCAGAGGCTACTGACGGGCATCATAGACTGCGCGTTTGAAAATAGCGAAAACAGCTTCCCTTGGAGAGCGCTCCTATTTTTTCCTGGTTTTCGCCTCGCGCAGAGACCCTCAATTTGTAACCCTGGAAAGATTTTTCCCCAGAATTCTTTCAACTAGGCATGTTCTAAAGATATCTGGAGGTTTTCAAGATGAATAGCTTCTCCCGCGGCGCCACAGCCTTCTTCTTAGTTTCTACCTTGCTTGTCGGCTCCATAGCCGGCTTTGCCCAAGCGCCGCAATCGACCACCAAGTCAAAAGAGTCTGCTCCAGCCACTACAGCCACAAAAAAAGCTGCGAACCAGACGGCACCAATCAAACCCGCTGGGACCGACAAGCCCCTGGCGGTGAACGATGATCCTGCCATGATCGGAAAACGAAACATCAATAAAGGCATCATCGCCAGGATGAGTGGCTCGACCGAGAAGGAAGTGAGGCAGGGACGCGAGGCCGCCGCCGAAGTTGATAGACAGGCGAAGTTTATTGATGATCCGGTGATTACGGAGTACGTAAACCGTGTGGGACAGAACATCGTTTTGCACTCTGACGCAAAAGTTCCCTTCACTATCAAAGTCATCGACTCAGACGAGGTCAACGCGTTTGCTTTGCCTGGCGGATTTTTCTATGTCAACAAAGGACTGCTTCTGGTGGCGGATAACGAAGCCGAACTCGTGGGCGTGATGGCGCATGAAATCGCTCACGTTGCCGCTCGCCATGCTGTTGAAAACCAGACCAAGGGTTCTCTGTTGGAATATCTCGCTTTGGGTGGTTCGATCTTTCTCGGCGGAATTCCCGGAATGATTTATCAAAACACGGCGGGACTTGGCCTGTTGGGAATCTTTATGAAGTTCAGCCGTAGTGCGGAGGGGGAAGCCGACCGGCTCGGAGTTCAGTACATGTATGCCGCGGGTTACGATCCCAGCGCGATGGCCACGATGTTTGAAAAGCTGGAGGCCAAGAACAAGAAGAAACCCGGGCTGATTGCGCGGGCCTTTGCCTCGCATCCGGCGCCCCCGGATCGGCGCGCATCCGCTCGCGCTTTAGCCGCCAGGTTTCCCGAGCATGAAGAGTATGTCATCAGCACATCAGAGTTTCAGAAAGTGAAATCGCGGCTATTGAGACTATCTAACGCCAGGGCTTCAAGCACTGGAGCACTTCCGGGTGCTGAAGAAGGAGCGCCGGGACGCCCAACGCTTAAGAGACGGCAGCCAACTCCGGACGATTCAACAACCAGCCCGGACGGGAGCGCACAGAAACCTGCCGACAAGCAGGATGCTCCAAAGCTGAAAAAGAACGATGGTTCAAAGCCTACACAACCGTGACGGCACTCGAGCTATCCCAGTTCAAAGGCTCCTCGGCCATTTTGCCGAGGAGCCTTTTTGACTGGCGTAACGCAAACTGTGTTTGTGTAAGGTGGAGGCTCGCGTTACAAGGAGGTGAAGGCAAACTAACAGTTTGCGATACAACATTCCTGCTATAAGAACTCAGTCGCTGTGCCGCTAAGTCACCAACTTGACAATCTTTAAGGGCGTTCGGTATTCTAGCCGTTCGCGTTTTATTCGCTCAAAATAGAGATCGTAAACCATGTCAACATACTTCCCCAGCGGCAAAGATCTCGCTGGTAAACGCAAATGGTACCTGGTGGATGCAGCCGGCCAAACTGTAGGTCATCTGGCGTCTGAAGTTGCCTCTATCCTCTCCGGGAAACGTAATCCCGCTTGGACTCCTTTTATGGACATGGGCGACCACGTAATCGTGATCAATGCTCGCAAAGCCGTTCTCAAAGGCGCAAAAGCTGAACAGAAGATGTATCGCCACCACACGCTTTACCCGGGTGGGCTTCGGGAGGTCTCAGCCGCAGAAATGTTTGCAAAGCGGCCCGACCGGGTCATCTCCCTGGCCGTCCAGGGGATGCTGCCCAAAAACAAATTGGGGAAGGCAATGGCAAAGAAACTTAAGGTTTATGCCGATGGCGAACATCCCCACACCGCCCAACGCCCGCAGGCTCACCAACTCACCGCCAAATCACATCAAACAAATCAAGCTTAAAAATGAAGAGGTAATAAAGAGGAAGATATAGCTGTGGCTGAAATTCAATACTACGGAACAGGACGACGCAAGACTTCAACTGCCAGAGTTTACCTTCGTGCGGGTGGGGGTGAGTTTCAAATTAATCGAAAAGCATTCGATCAATATTTTCCAAATGAAACTCTGCGCATGATCATCCGGCAACCCTTGCAGCTGACGGAGACCGTCAGTAAGTTTGATGTCCTGATCAATGTACGCGGCGGTGGACCAGCAGGACAAGCGGGCGCGATTCGCCATGGTATTACGCGGGCGCTTCTCGAATACAACGCAGATCTTCGCCCGGCCCTGAAACAGGCAGGTCTGATCACGCGCGACCCCCGCATCAAAGAACGTAAGAAGTACGGGCAAAAAGGCGCCCGCAAACGCTTCCAATTCTCGAAGCGATAAGCGACATTTCCGATTGTCAATTGCCTATTGCCAATTGGGAAAACGCGGAATTACCTGCCGAAACTGGCAATCGAAAATCGGAAATCGGCAATAACTTAAATCCATTGTCGTAGCTCGGATTGGTTGCTCTTCAAAAGGAGAGCCCTGGGGTTATGGCGAGTACACTAAACCAGTTCACTGAAAAGGAGATTTAGTTTGGTTCAGGTCACGATGAAAGAATTACTGGAGGCTGGGGTTCATTTCGGCCACCAGGTCCGGCGCTGGAACCCGAAGATGAAGGAATACATCTTCGGCGAGCGCAACGGCATTTACATTATCGATCTTCAAAAGACTCAGCGGATGTTTCGCGATGCGCTCGCATTCGTTACAAATGCGATTGCGGAAGACAGAGGAAAGACCGTGCTCTTTGTCGGTACAAAGAGACAGGCTCAAGACGCTGTTCGCGAAGAGGCTGAGCGCTGTGGTCAATTTCATGTCAACCAGCGTTGGCTGGGCGGCCTGCTGACAAACTTCCAGACCGTTCAGAAGTCCATTAAGCGCCTTAAGGATCTTGAGGCCATGCAGACCGATGGCCGATATGAAAAGCTGACGAAGAAAGAACGCATCAAGCTTGACCGGGAGCGCGAAAGCTTGAACAAAAACCTTTCGGGTATCAAATCGATGAATCGACTCCCGGACGTGGTTTTTATCATCGACGTCAGGAAGGAAGAGATCGCGGTGGCCGAAGCTAACCGGCTGGGGATTCCCATTGTCGCTGTTGTCGACACTAATTGTTCGCCAGAAGGAATTGATTACGTCATCCCGGGAAATGATGATGCACTGCGCGCGGTTCGTCTTTTCGCTTCGCGAATAGCGGATGCCATTCTCGAAGGTCAGCAAATTGCCACCGAAGGCGGCGTTGCCGCGCAGCCTGGGGCAGATGAGGGTGGAGCAGACGAAGCGGCCGGGGCGATTGAAGGTGAGGTTGCCGGACAAACGGGAGAGTCAACTCCGACCGAGATAGCGGGGATGCCTGAGACGCCAAACGCAAATAATGGTAGTGAGGTTGGGCAGACTCCCGCTGCGCCGAAAGCAGCCGGCACGGATGAGGCTGCCAACGAAAGCGCAGAATCGGTTGTAGCGACGAGTTGAACCCGGGCATTTCTTGATTCTTACTTACCGGCGAGCGCAGCCTTAAAAGCGGGACTTCCGCCGGGCTGCGCTTTTCTATAGGAAGTTGTGCAAAACTAGTCTGGGAGCTCGTTGCAAACTTGCACAGACGGAGGTATGGACGCTACCTCAATAACGCACTCAATCGGAGAGTTTCAGACCATGGCAGAAGTAACAGCAACAGCGGTAAAGCAGCTTCGCGAAAAGACGGGCGCAGGAATGATGGAATGCAAAAACGCTTTGGTAGAGGCTGAAGGTATCGAAGAACGCGCCATCGATATTTTGCGCAAGCGCGGCCTTGCCTCTGCAAAGAAGCGAGAAGGCCGCATTGCCGCCGAAGGAATCGTCGGTTCCTATATTCACATGGGCGGGAAAGTTGGCGTTCTCGTCGAAGTAAATTGCGAAACGGATTTTGTGGCTCGTGGCGAAGAGTTTCAGCAGCTCGTAAAAGACATTGCAATGCATGTTGCAGCGGCTGAGCCCAGATTTGTTTCGCGCGATGATGTCGCGGTGGCTGACTTGGAAAAGGAAAAAGAGATAGCGCGCGCCCAGGCCAAAAACGATCCCAGGAATGCGAGCAAACCAGATCAGGTCATCGACAAGATCGTTGAAGGTCGCCTCAACAAGTTTTACGAAGAAACGGTTTTGCTGGATCAGCCTTTTGTCAAAGATCCGGCCAGGACGGTTGCTGAACTGGTGACCGACAAAGTAGCCAAGACCGGCGAGAAGATTACAATTCGGCGCTTTACCCGCTATAAGATGGGTGAAGGCCTCGAGCGGCGCGATGAAGACTTTGGCAGCGAAGTGGCATCGCTAATAAGTTAGCTTGCGTGTAGAACTTTAACTCGGCTTTAAGGGTGCCAGTCGCTTAGGAAAATAATGATCGCCGAACAATCCAGTTCCGACAAAGAAAGGTTAGTTTACCGGCGCGTCTTATTGAAGATCTCGGGCGAAGCCCTGATGGGCGAGCAAAATTACGGAATTGACGTCGATACGGCCCGACGAGTCGCTGAAGAACTAAAGGCGGTTAACAAGCTCGGTGTTGAGGTTGCAGTAGTCGTCGGTGGCGGGAATATCTTTCGCGGCGTTTCCAAAAGCGCGGGCAACATGGACCGATCGGCTGCCGATTACATTGGCATGCTGGCGACTGTGATGAACGCAGTCGTGCTACAAGACGCGCTCGAGAAACTTGAAGTTCACACGCGCGTCATGTCGGCTATTGACATCCCGCAGTTGGCTGAGCCATTTATTAGAAGACGAGCGGTGCGCCATCTCGAAAAAGGTCGCGTCGTAATATTTGCGGCCGGCACCGGCAATCCATACTTCACCACAGACTCTGCTGCCGCGCTGCGTGCGCTCGAAATCAAGGCAGACATAATTCTTAAAGCAACAAAAGTCGAAGGCGTTTATAACGCTGATCCAATGCAGGATGCGACCGCTACTCGCTACGACTCGATCACCTACCAGCAGGTTTTGGAGCGTCAGCTTAAAGTGATGGATGCTTCCGCAATTTCGCTTTGCATGGACAACAATTTGCCCATCGTGGTTTTCAATATGCGACAGTCAGGCAACATCATGCGAGTCGTAACGGGCGAGGCCGGCGTCGGCACGAGGGTTTGGGTAGGCAAATAGTTTCGAGTTTGGGGTGGTAGTAAGAGCAGGTGGTGAACGAAAAACTGCGGAACTGCGAATCGCAGGACCCCTTTGGAGTGTAGGACATGAACGACAAGGACGTTATCAAAGACACGCGACCGCGAATGGATACGGTCATTGAAGACTTCCGTCGTAAATTGGCTACGGTCCGCACAGGCCGCGCCGCCGTAAGCCTGCTGGACTCGGTGATGGTTGACTACTACGGGACGATGACACCGCTTATTCAGATGGCTTCAGTGCACGCGCCCGAACCCCAGATGTTGACTGTCCAGCCGTGGGATCAAACTCAATTGCCTGCCGCCGAAAAAGCAATACGCGCTTCCGACCTGGGTCTTAATCCATCTAATGACGGAAAGCTCATCAGAATTCCCATCCCACCGCTTACCGAGGAGCGACGGAAGCAGCTGGCGAAACAAGTTCATGAGATTGCGGAAGATCACCGCACCGCAGTTCGCAATATTCGCCGAGACGGCAATGAACGTCTGAAAAAAATGTTGAAAGACAAACAGATTTCGGAAGACAACGAGCGCGATGGTCTGGAAGAAGTGCAGAAACTCACCGACAGCTATATTGGCAAGATCGACGAGCTGGCAAAATCAAAAGAGCACGACCTCACCAGCGTGTAAGACAGACATCACGTTTTGAAAGCCAGCCGCGGATTAACGCGGATGCACGCGGATTCGAAAACAAACTTAGTCAGGACGATCTCAACATTTTCCGCTGGAAGAGCGGGGGCATGCCCCCTTCCTAACCTGGAGACTTTCTAACTTGATCATTCCCTTTATCTTGGGAGCCTCTCGACTCAAGGCGTATGTTTCAACTTATATAGTCTCAGGGTCAGGAAGGGGCATGCCCCCGCTCCGGAGGCGAACAAAAAAGGCCGCCCGAATGAGCGGCTTTATTCTTGTTTGAGGATCTTACATTCTGCTAGTTAGGAATCGCAAAGACGTCATCGCCGATCGGATTGTTGAGCTTCACATCTTTCACTGTATATTCCGCGAAGAAAGCACCCTGTGGCATCTCCAGCCGTTGAGTAAAGTTGACGGGGACGAGGACGCCGTCGACCTCCTTAAATTTCTTGTTCTCAGTCCCGAAGGTATAACCCCCGTAGGGAATCAAAAATGTCATTACTCGGCCGGTAGCGGAATCGATGTAAAAGTCGGTGACGTTCCCGTCGACATCGGAGATGCGAAATCCTCTTTGCTTCTTTTTGTCGGGAAGTGCGGTCACTGCGTAGCCCGTTTGATCGAACCTGGCCAGCACCGGCAATCCGAATTTGCTTGCCGGCGGCATCTCGACGCCTGGAAGTGAGCTGTAAGATCGCTGACCGTCATAAATTTGCTTAAAACTAACTGCGGGGCGGGCATCGATTTCCAAACGCACCTTATCGCCTGCAATCACCCAAACGAAGCCGCCGGGAATAGACTGCGTAGAGTTTGGCGCGTAGAGATCAACCGAACCTCTGAGCACCATACTCTTTAGTGATTTAAATTTCTCCCCACCCTGCGCTGCCAGAGCTGCGCGGGCAAGGTCGACGGGCGAAGTTGTAGCTGTGATCGCCATGGCCGGCGTGGCATTTTTAACGTTCGCGGCTTTCGTGTTTGCGTCGCCCTGGCCATAAACGCCCACTGAGAGGCACGTAACATAAGCCAGCGATGCCAGCCCATTGATCAAGATTTTCTTCATGTGGTTATTCCTCTTGGTAGTCTTTAACTGTTGGAAGTTTAGAAACGAGAAAACGTATCCGAGCACCTCTCGATCACTCATAATTTGAAGCCCACGTCTTAGAAATTGAAACGCAACTGGGCAGTGACCCTTCGGTTGCCTGCGCCGCTACCGCCCCCCACCCCGCCGCCCCCACC
>JBHEMV010000079.1:0-13145 GCA_046262375.1 Pyrinomonadaceae bacterium | reverse complement strand
CCCACGATGGCATGGATAGTCCCCGGCCGGACAACTAGGTTCACATTGTCGTTAGCCAGAACCTGACCGAAACGCTTTGTTATGTTACGGAGCTCAAGCATCGCACGATGGTCTTGCCTTCGAACTTTGAATTTTGAGCTTTGTACTTTGTTTGCCGTTAATCAAGGCTGCCGTGTTTACCGATCGGAAATAAGCGTTTAACTTTGGTGAAAGCTCGCTAATTATGGGCGTTAGTGATGCCACTTGTTGTTTATTTAGGAGAGTCCTTTTATACGCCCGTCGTAGCCAGTGTTGGGTTTCGTACAGCGAACCACGAGCCATTCTTATGAACCGCCGGTTGTCTTGTAGCGTTCCTCTTCCCGTTCCTTCCGCAATGTTTGCGCCTATGCTGTCTGCGGCTCTGATCATCTGCCTGCCAACTGTATCCTTCGCCAGATAATCCCAGTTTCGCACTGCAGCCCAAATCCCATCAGCAAGATTCTCCGCAAGTCTATACACCCGCAACTTCTCAAAATTCGTCCTTTCCATTTGAAGTCTCCTCAGCGGATGGGTTAATTCAGGAACTAAGCACTAAGTACAAAGTTCCAAGTTCAAAGCGGTTTATTTTGTCATCGCATCCGTGACCTTAATCTCGCCATTGATGATCTTCTTCCGCGCCTCTTCTGCCTGCTGAATCATTTCGGAGGAAATTAAATCCTTGTTGTGCTCGTCCATCGCGTACCCAACGCCATCCTTATCCAATCCATAGACATGGAAACCAGCCTGAAATTTGCCGTTTACCACGTCCTGGACAATTGCATAAACAGCATTGTCGACGCGCTTCACCATGCTCGTGAGTACAAATCCCGGCTTGACCATGTTTTGATTTGAATCGACGCCGATAACGAAGTGCGTAGCGCGTCCGTTCTGTTTGCCAGCTTGTTCAACGGCATCAAAAGCTCCCAGGCCTGAATTTCCAGCGGCCGTAAAAATTACGTCAGCCCCTTTGCCAATCTGGGCCAGCGCGAGTTCCTTTCCCTTCCCCGGATTGTTCCAGGCGCTATCGGTGACACCGACGTAGTTTTGAATGATGCGAATGTTGGGATTGACCGCGCGAGCGCCTTCTTCATAGCCAGTCTCAAACCGATGGATCAGCGGTATGTCCATGCCGCCCACGAAGCCGAGCGTTCCCGTCTTAGTTGTTCTGGCAGCAAGCATGCCCACCAGATATGAACCTTCGTGCTCCTTAAACACTAGCGAAGCCACATTCGGAAGTTCGATGACACCATCGACGATCGCGAAATGAATGTTTGGATATTCCTTCGCCACCTGCTCCATGATGGGGCCTTGCGCGAAACCTACACCGATAATCAGGTCATAGCCGCGTTCGGCAAATGCGCGCATTGCCGGTTCGATGGATGTGGGATTACCGGGCTCTATATCGCGCAGGACGATGTTTAGTCCAGCTTTTTCGCAACTAGTGTCATCGGGCCATTTTCCTGTTTCTGCGCACTTCACCCCAGCAAAAGCGGCTGCATTAAACGAGCGGTCATCCTTCCCGCCAATATCAAAAACAATTCCGACGTGAACCTTCGACTTATCGTCAGCACCGTAACTTGCGCGGTTACATGCAGACCCGAAAATAGCAAACAGGCAGAGAACAGTTAGCGGAGACCAGAATACAAACCTCATTGGTTAATAACTTCCTTTACAAGCAGCGGTATTTCAGTTAAAGGCTGCTCGCCGATTTCGTATGCGGCTTGAATTCGTTGCGCCGCTTCCTGACTCTTCGACTGGTCGCGGCAATAGATCGTGCCGAGGAACGCATCGTCACCAAGGCGATCCCCAAGTTTGACTTCGGCGATAAAACCAACTGACGGGTCAATCGTATCGTCGATGCGCACACGGCCCCCACCAATAGCGGCAATCGCGTGGCCGATTTCTGTCGTATTAACTTTTGTAACGAAACCTGAACGCGGCGATTCTACCTTAAACGATTCCTTCACCAAAGGAAGAAACTTCGCCGGATCGTCACAGACCCTGGGCTCCCCACCCTGTTCTTCCACGTTTTTACGAAAACAATCCAGCGCGGCTCCCGAGCTCAGAATCTGCTGCAATCGCTCACGAGCTGAGTCCAGGGAGTCGTCCACCCGAGACAGCACCAGCATGTGAGCACAAAGTTCTATCGAGAGATCCACAACGGGACGCGCACCTTCCTCCGCTTCGCCGCGTAACAACTCAACACACTCTTTCACTTCCAGTGAATTTCCCACAGCACGTCCCAGGGGTTGGTTCATGTCAGTAAGTAACGCGCGAGTGCGAATGCCACAGGAGTTGCCCGTTTTGACGAGGGCGAGTGCCAACGCTTTAGCGCGATCTTCGTCCCGCATGAACGCGCCTGAGCCGACCTTCACGTCGATGACCATGGCATCAAGTCCGGCCGCGCCCTTTTTCGAAATTATCGAAGCGACGATTAAAGGGATTGCCTCCACAGTAGCAGTAGCGTCGCGCAGCGCGTACATTTTTTTGTCGGCAGGGGCCAGCTCCGCTGTTTGTCCTGACATTGCGTATCCAACGGTTTTTAGAACTCGCTCAAATTCCGCGGCGCTCAAATCCACTCGATAGCCGGGAATCGATTCAAGCTTGTCGAGAGTGCCTCCGGTATGGCCCAGGCCGCGTCCTGAGATCATTGGCACACAGACTCCGCACGCTGCTACCATCGGCGCGACCAGGAGCGAGGTCTTGTCGCCAACCCCACCAGTGGAATGTTTGTCAGCTTTTGGTTTTGCGATTGCCGAAAAATCCAGGGTACTTCCAGAGTGCAACATTGCGTGCGTGAGGATTTCCTGCTCGGCATCGTTCATGCCCTTCAGGAAGATGGCCATCAGGAGAGCGCTGATCTGGTAGTCGGCGATTGTGCCCCGCGTGACACCTTCGATGAAGAAGGTGATTTCCTCGCGAGAAAGGTGCTCGCCATCGCGTTTTCGGCGAATTACGTCCTGCGGCCTCAATCGTTGCCTCTTAGCCTATGTAACGCAAACTTTTAGTTTGCGACTGTTGCGTTATCCGCTCAGTCGGGATTTTCCATTTTCACGCAAACTAACAGCTGGCGTTAAGATTCAAGAAGGACTACTGCCTGAGCGCAAACGGCAAGTCCCTGACCTACCGCCTCAAGTCCTTCACCAGTCTTGGCCTTAACGCTCACACACGAAAGTTCCACGCCCAGAACCTCGGCTATATTTTCTCGCATGGAGAGCACATAGGGTCGGAGCTTTGGCGTCTCAAGCATAATTGTTGCGTCAACGTTGACGATTTGAACTCCACGCTCATGTCCAAGCCACACAACCCGGGAAAGCAAGTGCAAACTATTCGCGTCTTTCCATTGGGGATCATCATCGGGAAAATGAAGTCCCAGGTCGCCTTCGCAAAGAGCTCCGAGAATCGCGTCAGTGATTGCATGCAACAAAACGTCGGCATCGGAGTGTCCGTCGCCGCCCCGGTCAGCAGCTATGTGCACACCGCCAAGAACTAAGGGGCACCCTTCAACCAGCCGGTGTGTATCATTGCCGATGCCGATCCTGAACATAATCAATTAGTGATTAGTAGTCTCGTCCCAAACAACCCGATTTTCCATTTTTCATTTCTCATTTATTATTTTTCATTCAAAGCTCGATCTTCGAGGTGTTGGACTTCAAATGTGAATCTACCAATGAAAAATGGAAAATTAGAAATGGAAAATTGCCTTTCTTAGACCTTCCTCAAACCACCCATTGACCACGACGATCGGCTATTGACCTCGACTTTCTTTAAGCATCGCTTCCGCAATTGCAAGATCTTCCGGTCGTGTGATTTTTATATTGCGCGCACTTCCTTCCACGGTGGCTATCTTTACACCAAGCCTTTCGACGAGAGCGCTTTCATCTGTCAATTCCGGATCAGAAACATCAATCTCCTCATAAGCACGGCGAAGTAGTTTATAGCGAAAGCATTGAGGCGTCAGCGCATTGCGCACCTGCCCGCGTTCGAGCGTCCTCACAACCACTCCATCTCTGACTTCTTTCATCGTATCGACAGGAGCTGAAACCAGGATAGCCGCACCTTCCAGTGTGGCGGCTTCTACCGTGCGAGTAATCTCATCAGGCGTGACAAAAGGGCGTACGCCATCGTGGACGGCGACGATTTCTGTAGCCTCCCGCACAGCCTGCAATCCACGAAGAACAGACTCGGCACGGCTTTCTCCTCCAGGTATTACCTTCGCGAGCTTTTGTAGCTCATATTTGTTAGCAAGATTAAGAAAACCGGCAGATTCCAGCGCAGGTATGACTACTATGATCTCTTGAATGACATCACACTGCTCGAATGCTTTGAGTGTGTGAAAAATGATGGGGACGCCCGCTAACTCGAGAAACTGCTTCGGTCTCTTGCCCGTCAACCGCGTGCCTTGCCCGGCGGCGGCAATGATCGCAACGTTCATAAGTTAGCGACGAGTGACCGGCAAAAAGAGCACGCAGACTCGCTTCACAGGTTAGGAGGGTGTCGATCGCGACATTCTTGAAAGGTAATAACTAATGAGTGACAAAAAAATCCCGGACTGCCCCACCACTCATCACTCATCACTTTTCAATTTCACGTTTACGATTCCGTTATCGGTTCAATGTCGGTGATGCGCACCGGCATTGGACCGCTCCGCATGTCCCGAGACTGACGCCGCGCCGCGCCGTTAATGCGATGTTCGCCACTTGCCGATCCATTCTCAGCCTCTTCCCAAAGACGTCCAAAGATCATCTTTCCGGCAGTGGTCTGCAGCACACTGGTTACCGCAATGTCGGCATTCTTTCCGATAAGCCTCCGCGCGTTGTCGACCACGACCATCGTTCCATCGTCGAGATAGGCAACGCCCTGATTGTATTCCTTGCCTTCTTTCAAAATGAAGACACGCATGGCTTCGCCGGGAAGCACCACGGGCTTCAGAGCGTTTGCCAGCTCGTTAATGTTAAGGACGCTTACGCCGCGTAGCTGCGACACCTTATTGAGGTTGAAATCATTAGTCACGATCACCGCATCGAGTTGTTTCCCAAGCTCAATCAATTTGAGATCAACTTCGCGCACCGCTGGAAAATCGGTTTCCACAATTTGAATATCCAGCGAACTGTTGTTTTGCAACCGGTTCAGCATATCGAGCCCACGCCGGCCACGCTGCCGTTTTGAAGAATCCGGAGAGTCAGCTACCTGTTGCAGCTCACGTAGAATGAATTGCGGAATAATTAGCGAGCCAGTGAGAAAGCCTGTTTCAGCGACGTCAGCAATGCGGCCATCTATGATTACGGAGGTGTCGAGAATCTTCAAATCCCGGCGTGAGGCTTTGTCGGTGAGGATTCCACCCAAAGCTGATAGTTCGAGATAGTCGCCTTTCGCGGCTCCCACCATGAGGCCCACGTAAGCCATGAAGAACGTCAAGGAAAGAGTCAAAAAAGTCTTAACTTCAGGAGCTACAGCGGGAGACTCCTGCCGGCTAATCAAAGATCCAATTAGAAAGGCTCCGACAATTCCCATAATCGAGCCAACGGCGGCACCGATCAGGGTTTTCAAAGTCGCGCGTCTGACTCTTCGTTCAAAGAGAATAATACAGATTGCGATGACCGCACCCACAGCTGCGGAGATCCACGCGTCGCCACCGACAGGTTTGAGAACGTATCCAGAGGCGACCAGAATCCCAGTAAAAATTAACCGAATAATAGCTACATCCGCATGCATAACGGCCCGAATCTTATCACGCCCCACCCGGCCCGTCACGAAAAACCTCTTGTAGGCAGCTAATTACAGGAGAAATGCGACGGACAAGAACAGACCATGGAAGATCGGAGGTTGCGGCAGGAAACTTGTTCGGATGGAGGCTTTTTCCAAAGCCTCCATCTGAAACGCCTGGATTTTACCGGTTGTCAGGATAGAGGATCCTGGCACTGAAGCTACCGCTGTTATCGCTGTAGTTGTCATCGTTGACCATCAGAAACAGTCTTCCGTCCACCGGAGAAGTAAAGGTTAACTGGCTGCCGACATAGAAAGGTTGCGATGTTTGGCCGCTGGTGGAAACAATGTAACCAATCAGCGCGCCCACACCCGCGGTTGGAACGGGATAAGTTCCAGCGCCAAAGACCGCGCCGGTGCTGGGACGTCCCCCTTCCGGAGAAACAACGCCCGCGCGACGTCCTGCCGTGACACTTCCGGTCCCCGTGATTGTCACCTGATCGCCTGAGCGTAGGTTAATACCCGTATCAGCTCCGCGCGTCTGGTTACCCTGGACAGCCACAATCCTCTCGAGCATGCGACCGGTCCTGCGCGTATCCCTGTTTGGATTGTAAGGATCGTAAGTGCCAGGCTGCCGAGAGCGAATGGGAGCGGGGCCCGTCCCGGATTCGTCCGGCAGTCCAAAAGGCTCGTAGCTATTGTCGTTAGTATTCCGATTGTCATCGGTTCTGGCCAGCGTGCTGAGATCGACCTCTTTGCGTATCCGAACACTGAATGCTCCGCGAGCGTCAGTATAAGAGCTGCGATTCGCTGTTAGATAGAGACGACCATCACGGTCGGCGACGAATTCACGACCGGCGCCAATCTCAATAATTGGCGAGTCAGCGTCATTACCGATTACGCCGATGAGGGCGCCTTCACCAACTCGCGGCAACGGAGCATTTGGATCAGTTGTCCTTAAGCCAACGGGAGTGATACGCGAGCGACCGGCATATATCGTTCCCGATGCGTCCACTCTCACTCTTTCACCCCGTCTGACATCAACCCCGCTGTCTACCCAGTTTGAACCCAGCGCGACTTCGATGGTTCGCGTTTGGTAACGCGCGTCATCCAGCGAGCGGCCATCAATCTCAATTCGATCAATGTCACGGGGTCGCAGAAAAATCACTTCGCCCGCGCTAACCGTCCTAGCGTTGGTGGTCGAAGGTTGCGTGCGGTTGTCAGTCGGACGGACGGGCAGGGTTGCAGCCGCAGTCAACTGCACGGCAAACCGGCCATTTACGAAGCCAAGCACTGTTCCGCGAAGACTTGTTCCGCCACGCAGATATATAGTGTCAGCAGAAGCGATTGACAAAGAACCTAAAATAATCAACAACACAAGAACTAGTTTTTTCATAGTCGTTTTCCTCTACGCGTGGGTTTCAGCGATCAAGCGTTCAACGCGTCCATCGTGGGACTTCCCGCAGGGACGCGGAACAGACGAGAACCATTGAGAGTTAAATCTGCCCTTCAGGAGCAGGTTAATTTAAGGGGGCGCACAAATTCGGGAGAGTTATTAGGTGCAGAATACCATCTACTATTTGGGAACTGGTTACTAGAATACACGTTTGAGGAACGACCCGCAAGGGAAGGTACTGGTTCATTTTACAAACTGAACCAGTACCGCAAGGGAATCACATCCAGGGTCGCGGCTCAGTCTTGTAACTCTACCGACAGACTCCTTATTGGGAGCGCGTACGTCTGCCCCCATGAGCGCGGAGCCGCGAAAAGAATCTTTGTCATGATGTTTTGACGTTTCGAGTAAGGGCAAAGCACACTATAATTTCTGGGTGAACTGCTCTAATCGCCGTCAGAGAGTCTATCCCCATGAGCCGAACGGGAACTTACGCGACGTGCGGGACAGAACTGCGGGCGGCCGGTACGAACTGCGGCGACAGGGACTGTGTGAAACTCGGCAATCCCAAAAGACGGCTCAAGCCCTGCTAATTTGCAAGTTAGGAAGGGTGGCTTGCCCCCGCCGGAGCGCCAACGGCGCGACTGGTTACTTCAGTGTTCAAGTTACAGCCCCACCGATCAAGCTGGGAGTGTGTTTCACTTAGCAGTCATTTTCCCATAGTGATTCCCATTGAGACAATACACAACCAGTCGCGCCGTTGGCGCTCGAGCGGGGGGAAAGCCACCCTTCCTAACCTGCAAATTACTCTGCGCCCTTTCGGGTTTTCACACAGTCTCTACCACTGGCGGTTCTGCCTCCGATCAAGTCCCCGAATGAGCTATCCGCTTCAACTTAAAACAATTCTTCCAGCGCCTCTTCGACCGATTTCACACCGACAACGCGCACCCCAATCAGGCGCTCCAGGCCCGACGCGTTCGAGACCGGCATTACAACCTTCTTGAAGCCCAGCGCCTGCGCTTCGCGCGCGCGCACCGCAGCCTGAGTTGTTGCCCGCACCTCGCCGGTAAGGCCCACCTCTCCAAAAACTGCCGTATGAGGATCAATCGGAACACTCTTGAAACTGGAGCTAATCGCGGCGACAACACCAAGATCTACCGCCGGCTCATCGACCTCAAGACCACCAGCAATGTTTACGAATACGTCGTCTCCTAACATCTGCAGGCCCACACGCTTTTCGAGCATAGCCATCAAAAGCGCTACCCGGTTTTGGTCCACGCCCTGGGTCATACGCCGACCCGTCCCGTATTTCGTTTCCGAGACAAGCGCTTGAATCTCGACCAGCAGTGGCCGGGTACCTTCCATACAAGCCGTGACTACTGAACCGGCTACATTCTGTGGTCGCTCCTGCAAAAACATCTGCGAAGGATTCGCGACGGGCACGAGACCCAATCCAGTCATTTCAAACACCCCAATCTCGTTGGCGGCGCCGAAACGATTCTTGACGGCACGCACAATGCGATGATTGTGATGGCGCTCGCCCTCGAAATAAAGAACAGTATCGACCACGTGCTCGAGAGCCTTGGGCCCGGCAATCGAGCCATCTTTTGTTATGTGGCCTATCAGAAAAATCGGAATCGTGCGGTTCTTCGCCAATAGAAGAAACTGGTGGGCCGCTTCCCTCACCTGCGAGACAGCTCCCGGCGCCGATTCAATCATGGCGGAAAAAACTGTCTGAATGGAATCGACTACAATGGCCATGGGATTAAGCCGCTCAACCTCGTGAAATATATTCTCCAGATTCGTTTCGGGCAGCAGGTATAGATTCCTGGCCTTGATTCCTAGTCGCTCACCGCGGAGTTTTATTTGCCGCTCAGACTCTTCGCCCGAAACGTAGAGTACCGCGCCGTCTTTTTCGCTCAAACGATCAGCGACTTGTAACAACAGCGTGCTTTTGCCGATTCCCGGGTCTCCACCAATCAATACGAGGGTTCCCGGAACGATGCCTCCGCCAAGCACGCGATCGAATTCAGTCACTCCCGAGGAAATGCGAGTTTCGTCTTGCGATTCAATTTCAGAATAAGCAACAGCTGCGACATCACGCAGCTTAAAGCCAATGCGAGCCGCTGCTTTCTTCGCCGTGCGTGCGCGCTCCTCGACAAGCGAGTTCCACTCGCCGCATTCGGGACATTTCCCCAGCCACTTGCTCGATTGATGTCCGCAATTCTGACAGGCGAATAACGTTTCAGGTTTGTTCTTCACAGCTTAATTTGAGGACGCTGATCGAAATTGGTAAGTGCCAAAGGCGCAGCATGTGACGGCCAGGAGCAGGCGCTCAACGCGTTGCCCTTTTCCGAGCGGCTGCGCCGTCTGATGTGCGGTGGTACTTTGCCCCACGCGTGCCGTTTTAGACAGGGCACTTGTGCCCCGCCGCGCGAGGCGGACAAGTCCGCTTTCTAAACGGTGCCCGTAGCCCTAGGCCTGGGTTGATCGGCGCTTCGCGCCAGTGCCCGGGCCTCCCTACCGCACATCAGAGGGCATAGCCGTGAACACCAGAGCAACCTCTACACGCACGCTATAGCAACCTCTCCACCACGCATGCTATAGCCCCTTCACGTACACTAGAGCAACTTCTTCACATTCTCTACTGGTCGACCCAATACAGCGCGCTTGCCGCGCTCGACAATTGGCCGCTGAATTAAATCCGCATGTTTTATCATGAGCGAAATAATCTCGTCATCCGTGAACTCGCCCGCAGGCAAGCCAAGCTGTCGATAGATGGGTTCGCTTGTACGCAAGAGATCGCGGGGTTTGATTCCCATCTTACCGATCAGTTCCGCAAGCTTCTTTTTGGTAAGCGGCTCGGTGTAGTAATTGACTTTCTCAAACGAAACACCGCTCTCCCGGAGCAGCCTGTCCATCTCGCGACACTTCGTTCAAGTTGGTTTTTCGTAAATTATGATCTTGTCAGCCATTGGTTCCTATTACGGAAATATTCCCCTTACGCGTGTTGCTTCCGAAACACGATCTACCGCCAAAATGTAGGCTCCGGTTCGCATGTCAGTCTCGTAGCGTTGCGCCGTTTGATAAACCTCATTGAAGGCCTTACGCATTGCCTGCTCCAGAGTCTCATTGATCTGTTTCTCCGACCAGAAGAACGAATACTGGTCCTGCACCCATTCGTAGTAGCTCACTGTGACGCCACCAGCATTGGCGAGGATATCTGGAACCAGCAAAACACCTTGATCGGCCAGCACGCGATCCGCCCCAGGCGTGGTTGGACCATTGGCGAGTTCTGCAACAATTTTTGCCTTTACCTGTCCCACATTCGAGAGCGTGATTGCGTTTTCCAGCGCCGCCGGCAACAAAATGTCGCAGTCAACAGCCACTATGTCTTCGGGCGAGATCGCTTTAGCGCCGGCAAGGCCGGCCAGCGATTCAGTTTCCGCTTTGTGACGCAACGCCGCTGGAATGTCGATACCACTTTCGGAATACAGCCCGGCTTTGGAGTCACAGACGGCCACTACTCGCGCACCATCGGCGGCGGCCAGACGAGCGATGTTCGCTCCCGCATTCCCAAACCCGTGCACCGCCACACGCGCTCCTTTAAGCGCAATGCCCTTTACTTTGCATGCTTCTCGCAATGCGTAGAGGCAACCGCGCGCGGTTGCTTCCCTGCGGCCTTGTGAACCTCCAAGCGAGATTGGTTTGCCGGTCACTACGCCAAGCTCGGTATGGCCGCGAACCATCGAGATGGTGTCCATAATCCAGGCCATCGTTTGTTCGTCGGTGTAAACGTCTGGCGCAGGAATGTCGCGGTCGGGGCCAATGATGGGAGCGATTTCGAAAGCATAACGCCGAGTTAAACGCTCAAGCTCATTCATTGACATTCGCTTGGGATCACAAATGACGCCACCTTTGCCGCCGCCGTAAGGAATGTTTACCGTCGCGCATTTCCACGTCATCCATGAGGCCAGTGCCTTTACTTCATCAAGCGTGACGTTGGGGTGGTAGCGTATGCCTCCTTTGGCTGGTCCGCGAGCAATATTGTGCTGCACCCGGTAGCCCTCGAACACCTGCACATCGCCACCGTCCATTTTCACTGGAATGGAAACGATCAACTGTCGCTTTGGACTCTGCAACACATTTCGCGTTGAGGCGTCGAGGTCAAGATAATCAGCTGCGCGATTGAATTGTTGCTTGGCAATCTCAAACGGGTTCAGCTCCTCCCGGAAGGCTTCTTTGGTTGCCATTCGGCTACACTCCTGAAAAAGGGGTTGGAAAACGGTGCAATCCTACCAGCGGCAAGTTCGAAGTTCCAAGTATCGGGTCTCCCTTCCTTTACCATTGACCACAGAACCGGAAGCGGACCGGGCCACGCCGGCCGCCGCGCTGGAGTGGGGGCAGAAACCGGGTTCTGGCTTGACCGGTTATCGCCTTAGCTACGCTCATCCCCGGTCGCTACCGCCGGTTCTTTAACATTAGCCTGGCGTTTGAACTTAAGACCTTCAACCTGGAACTTTCCTTGGTGGTTCGGGGTCTAAGGTAATGAGAAAACTCCTGCGACCCCGAGTGGCACCGGCGATGTTAGAAACATGGGAGGAAAGATGTTTAATAATTTAATTGAGTCGAATTCGCACACACGGGAACTCAAGCGCCGAGGGTCGTTCATTCTCTTTACCGCCATAACCTACGCAGTGCTTTTTGTGATAACAGGGGTAATGAGCATCTATGCTTACGACGCGCACCTGGAGGATCAGAACACTCAAATCATTACGATGCTGAATCCGGTCGAGATCGCGACACTCAGACCCGCACCAATTACCCGCAACGCCGCGCCGGCGAGAGCCAATAACAGCAGACGAAATTATGCCGAGCGCGAAATCGCCATGGCTAGCGTGAACAATCCCCGGGTTGCTCCGGACAGGACTTCAGCCACGCCAAATAGAAATCTTCCAGTTCCGGAGTCGGGCTTGTACAAAATTACCGGCCGTGATGTGGATTCCGCCGTGACGGGTGGACCTCGTAGTTCAAGAGACGGCGGTGGCCCTGAATTGAATGGGGGACGCACGCCCGTTATTGACATCGGCCCGCCGCCTGTTGCACCGCCGATTGAAAAGCCCAAACCCAGGATCATTCACAAGAGCGTCATAAATGGTGAAGCTCTTTCCCTTCCTAAGCCTCCTTATCCACCATTGGCACGCCAAATGGGAATCCAGGGGACTGTAAACGTTCAGGTGCTTATCGATGAGACTGGAAAAGTGGTTTCAGCCAAAGCAGTTGCCGGGAATCCGGCCCTTGTGAGTGCTGCTCAGAGGGCAGCGTTTGGAGCACGCTTCTCGCCGACGCTGCTTAATCAACTGCCGATGAAAGTTTCCGGAGTTATTACGTACAACTTCGTGCTGCAGTAGAAGCAGAACAGCCATTCGCCCGGTAACGGTGAACTGACTCGCTTTCTATGAATTTCGAAGTGCTACCGAAACAAAGAGGTACGTAGATTCTGTGTGACTGCGTACCTCTCCCTCAATGAGGCCACAAGAAAGAATTTCTTAATCCGTACTTTGATTACTTTTTTTCAGGCCAGATGTTTCTGCTTGTGCGTTGCGTTCATTGGGTGACCGGCTCACGCGCCCAGAAAACAAAATCAGTGACCGCGGGTTCAGCTCCAATCGACCTTAGCAACAAGGCGACCTGTCCGCGGTGATACAATGAGTGACCAAACAACTGCGTAAGAATCTCTTCAATCGTGTTGCGAAAGCGGAGGCCTTCATAACTCTGATACTCAAAAACGCGCGTCAGCTCTGTATCTGTAAGTTCATTAAGATACTGGAACCACATCGCCTCCATTTCTGAGATCTGGCGAGGGAGTTCAGCCAAACTGGTTTCACGCGGAAAAAGCTCAACGTTATTCTGCAGAACCCCGAAGCGAAAGAGCCACATGCGACGAGCAGCAATGATGTGGCCCATCAGGTAGACAGCTTTGCGGAAGCCTTCCAACTGACGCAGCTCTCCTGGTACCGAGTTCAGC
>JBHEMV010000078.1:13122-13411 GCA_046262375.1 Pyrinomonadaceae bacterium | reverse complement strand
CAACTATGCTTTCGCTATTAGGCGGAAGCATCGGCATTGCTATCGCATACGCCCTGGCCAAGCTGGTAGCGACACTCACACCCGTTCCGACCGCCTTGCCTCTGGTGGCCGTGACCGTCGCTTTGGTCGTCTCAGCAAGCGTTGGTTTGATCTCAGGAGTTTACCCTGCATGGCGAGCTGCTGGTTTGGATCCGATCGAAGCTTTGCGGACGGAATGAATCCGCAGATTACATTTCTGCCTACAGAACCCGAGTAGCGACGGGGTTCATCAGCGTTGATGAAACCATTT
>JBHEMV010000078.1:0-12967 GCA_046262375.1 Pyrinomonadaceae bacterium | reverse complement strand
GCCACGCCAACATTCTGGTGATCGGCCACGACGTCGCTAACACACTTTTTCCCTTCACCGACGCGATCGACAAACAGGTGACGATTAACGGAAGAAGTTACGGTGTCGTGGGTGTGTTGGCCGAACGCGATGTCTTCATTGTAGGCGCGGAAGATCCAAACAACGAAAACAAAGCTGTCTATATGCCTTACCTGACCTTAAGGAAGCTATATCCCGAGGTGAACGACAATTTTGTGATGGCCCAGGCCCGTCCGGGCCTGATGAACGAAGCTGTGGAGGAGGTTCGCGAACTTTTGCGTCGCAGAAGAAAAGTGGCTTTCGGCGCCGAAGACAATTTCGGGATTTCAACTTCTGATCAAATCATTTCGCAGTTTGGTGCGATTACTGGAGGCGTGTTTGCCTTGATGGTTGCGATCTCCAGCGTCGGTCTTTTAATTGGGGGCATCGGAGTGATGAATATAATGCTCGTCTCTGTCACCGAGCGCACTCGCGAGATCGGAGTGAGAAAAGCCATGGGCGCCCGTCGCCGCGATATCATCGTCCAGTTCTTAATTGAAGCTGCCACGTTGACGGGGTTGGGTGGACTTTTGGGAATCATTGCGGGCTCAGTTATTGCGTTGATGATTCAAATGATTATGCCTACGCATATTCCACTCTGGTCGCCCGTGGTTGGATTTGTCGTCTCGGTCGGGTTGGGTCTCACGTTTGGGTTATGGCCTGCTTGGAAAGCCGCCCGACTGAACCCGATCGAAGCACTCCGTTATGAGTAACTTGGGAATGCGCGGCAGGATCCGACTCCCTGACGACAATTAATACAACCAACGCCCCCTTCCCCGAGTCTAAAGATCACTGCCCTTTTCCCGGGCTCATTCCATCTCGCTTGGGGGTTCTCATGAAGTCCAAGTTCCCGGTCCAAACCTTGCTGATTTTGCTGGTTTTTCCGCTGGTTTCAGTCCAAGTCACTTACGCCACGACCAACCCGGAAGCGCTCGCTCGCCAGGCAGTCTCCAAAGACGCGGCGGAATCGGCGACGGCTATTTCAGAATTGCGTGCCATTGGTCCTGCGGGGCTGAACGTGCTGTTTCGTGTTTATGCGGACGAGATCAATTCTCAAGTTTCGAATCCGTTGCTGGCTGCAACGCCGGAGTGGCGGCGGCTGAGCGCGGCACTCGATATGGTAAGTCAACAGAAGGACAGCTATCTCTCGGGCCTATATTGGTACACCGATTTTGGCCAGGCCAAGGCAGTTGCGCGCGCTTCGGGTAAGCCAATTCTTTCGCTGCGACTTCTCGGCAAGCTGAACGAAGAATTCAGTTGCGCGAACAGCCGGTTCTTCCGCACCACTCTTTATTCGAATGCGGAAATGTCAAACATGCTCCGAGAGAGGTTCATTCTGCATTGGCAATCTGTGCGTCCAGCACCTCGAGTAACGATTGATTTTGGCGACGGCAGAAAACTGGAGCGCACATTAACGGGAAACAGCATCCACTACGTACTTGACTCCGAGGGCCGTCCGATCGATGCGCTTCCCGGCCTCTATGGTTTCTGGCCATTCTTACGAGGACTGGAACACGCGGAAGGAATCTTTAAGCAGTTACAGGGAATGAATGACGAGGCTCGCCGTGTTGCGCTAGCCAACTATCATCGAGGGCGCATTGACGCCATCACTTCCGCGTGGGCTGTGGACACCGGGAAATATGGGGGCAAAGTCCCCGAGTCGCTTCTGGCGCGGATCGTCAAAGGATCACCGAACGCTGTACAGATTGCTCCCGTGGCGGTGACCAAGATGGTTGTTGAAGTGAACATACTCAACGCGATTATGAGGGATGCGAATGTGCTGAGCAGAGTAACCGATGAAGCGGCGTGGAAAAAGATTGCCGCACTGCACGCGAACGATGGCTTGCTCGATTTACGCAGTCAATCTTTGATTCGTCGACAGAGTGCGAACTTATTCGCAACGCCGGGATCTTCAGCAGCGGCCGAGGCGCTGTTCTCCAGGGTGGTCGACAACTTTCAACGATCGATTGCTCTTGATACGGTGCGCAACGAATATGTGCTGCACACGAAACTTCATGCCTGGCTCATCGCAGATCCAAGCCGCGACGACGTAAACGCACTGAACGAGAAAGTTTATGCCGAGTTGTTCCTTACGCCACGTTCAGATCCATGGCTTGGCTTGCTTTCTGCAGACAACTACACGGCGCTGGAGAGTGGTGGGGTGATTGCGTGAGAATAGCTACTCTTAAGGGACATGTTCGGGTGGTGGCGGATCCTCATAACACTATCTAAGCCCGCATCTTCGAAATGATCGCGTCGGCAAACTCAGCGGTCTTGGCAGTTCCGCCGATATCCTTTGTTAGCACTTTGCCCTCTTCAAAGACCTTCAACATCGCGTTTTCAGTTCTGTCAGCAGCTTCGCGCTCGCCAAGGTGACGAAGCATCAGGATTCCTGACTGCAGCAGCGCAGTTGGGTTGGCGATACCCTGGCCGGCAATGTCGGGTGCGGAGCCGTGCACGGCTTCAAACACAGCGCCCTTCTCGCCGATATTCGCCCCTGGCACCAGGCCCAGACCGCCAATTAATCCCGCACACAAATCCGAAACGATGTCGCCGTATAGATTCTCGAGCAGCATGACATCAAACTGTTCGGGACGCATGACGAGTTGCATGCAGGCGTTGTCAACAATCTTATCGTCGGCTTGAATCTCGGTGTTGTCCTTCGCAACTTTGTAGAAGCACTCCAGAAAAAGCCCGTCCGACAATTTCATGATGTTGGCCTTGTGAACGGCGGTAACTTTCTTGCGATTTTCCCGCCTCGAAAACTCAAACGCGAAGCGGGCGATACGCGTCGAAGCCTTCTCGGTAATAATCTTGATGCTCTCTACTACGCCAGGAACGACAACATGCTCGATACCTGAATAGAGATCTTCAGTGTTCTCCCGCACGACCACCAGGTCGAGTTCGGGATAACGGCATGGAACATTCGGCAGAGCTCGCACGGGTCGTAGATTTGCGTAAAGGTCTAACGTCTTGCGCAAGCCAACGTTGACCGAAGCGAACCCCTTTCCAACCGGAGTTGTCACCGGGCCTTTGAGCGCTACCTTGTTTAGCAGAATCGAATCGAGCAGTTCCTTCGGCAGCGTTTCGCCGAATTTTTCCAACGCCTGCGCGCCTGCGTAGTGAGTTTCCCATTCGATGTCTACACCTGAAGCCTCAATGATACGTACTACATTTGAAGCCACCTCAGGGCCGATGCCGTCGCCGGGAATCAGTGTGATACGATGAGACATAAGTTATTGTCAGTGGTCAGTAGTCAATGGTCCGTGTTCATGTAATTAGTACTTCAGGCGTCCGGCTCCCTTCCACATTCACCCGACCTGACGTAATTCACTAACAGAATAAAGCTACAACCCACAACTGACAACTGACTACGGATAAAGTGCAATATGGGTGAAATACCGGAAAGTGCGGACGTTTTAGTCGTCGGAGGTGGCGTGATTGGCCTGTCGGTGGCGCGTGCGCTGGCCCTGCGAGGCGTCCGCGATGTGCTTCTGATCGAGCGCTCGAGTCTGGGGGCCGAAGCATCTTTCGCTGCGGCTGGAATGCTGGCCCCGCAGGCTGAGGCCGATCGCGCCGACGAATTGTTTTATCTTGCTTGCCAGAGTCGCGACATGTATCCGGCGTTTGCCGCAGCCTTGCGCGAAGAGAGCGGAATAGACGTTGAACTTGAAACCACGGGAACGCTTTATCTGGCTTTCACCGAGCACGATGTCAACGAAATAGAAAAGCGTTACCAGTGGCAGACCAACGCGGGACTTCGAGTTGAAAACCTCGACTCTGTCGCTGCCATGGCACTCGAACCAACGATTTCCGAGAACGTTCGTGCGGCTCTGAAATTTCCCCTCGACGTACAGGTCGAAAACCGCCGGCTCATTAACGCTTTAGTCGTTTCGAATGAGAGGTGTGGGGTCGGCATGCTCACAGACACGACGGTCGAGTCGCTGAAAATTACCCAGGGCCGCATTGCAGGCGTTGAAACCTCAGGCGGTTTCGTTGCCAGCGAAAAGGTCGTCATTGCCAGCGGTGCCTGGAGCTCGCTTCTCAGCCGATGTGACAGAACCCTGGGTATTAAAACCGTTTCTGATAAATCAATGCCAGACAAAGCATTCGGGAGTCTTCGCATCGAACCGGTTCGGGGCCAGATGCTTAGCTTTCAAGCCACTCCCCAGATCGCCAGGCATGTCATTTATAGTCCGCGAGGATACATCGTGCCGCGAAATGACGGTCGTCTCCTGGCTGGATCCACCACAGAAAATGTGGGTTTTGACAAACGGGTTACCGACGACGGTATTAATGCGATTCTGACAGCGGCACGGGAAATATTGCCCCGAATAGTCTCATTACCAGTGACTGGTGCGTGGGCAGGCCTGCGGCCCCGCGCTGCTGACGGTTTGCCTGTGCTCGGTCCTTGTGCTGAAATTGAGGGGGTCTTCCATGCAACGGGGCATTATCGCAATGGCATCCTCCTGGCGCCGATTACGGGGGAATTAATGGCCAAGGCAATCGTCGATAATGTGGTATCTCCTGCGCTTAGCACCTTTTCGCCAGACCGTTTTGGCCTGGTTTCTGTAAACTGATAGCCTTTTAGACCGGCGGGACGTTGAACATTTTTGAGTAGACCAATGAAATTTTTTGATCAAAAACTTCGCTTATTGGCAGCGGTGGCTTGGTTGATTATGGTTACCATGGGTAACGCCTCTGCCCAGGCCCCCCTGTCGTCACAGGAAAACAAGGATGCGATTTCAGCGTCCGAGTCGCGTCCAGCTAAGGTCTTGTTTGAGGAAGCAAACTCTTTTGTAGATAAGAGATTCATTGAGTTCAACAAACGCAGACTTGCTTACGATCGAAAGCTCGAAGCGAAGACTAAACAGGAACAGAAGGACAAGGCTGCAAAATATGCGGCAGTTTTAAAGGCCAGAGGGCCGTTATCAGGTAACGACGTTTATTACCTCGGTATGCTTCATCACCTTGCTGGCAACGCAGAGGCAGCGCTGGCAACAATGAGCGGTTTTTTGAAAACTGAAGGCAGTGGCGAATATTTTCAAAATGCGCGCGCCGTGGTGGTCTTATACGCGACTCGACAAAATCTTATCCCCGAAGCCGAACGCGCCGTTGATGCATATGCGCATAACCAACCGCAAAATTTGATTGAATGGTTTGGCATGGAGACGCTCATTGCCGAAGCGCTGCGAAAGGCAAACGATTACCTGCGAATGTCTGCGCATGCCCAGGAGATGCTCAAAGTTGCGAAGCTGGTAACGGCTAGTAATAAATACAACGCATTCAGACGCGACGATATGCTTTTCAAGGCCGCGTCTTTCCTCTCGGACGCTCACGTACATTTGAATAAGAAAGACGTTGCAATCGCAACGATTAGCGATCTACGCAAAATGGCGATAGCACTGCCTTCGGGAAATCTTTTGAGACTGGCTAACATCCAGCTGGCGGGATTAGATCGTTCGGTCGATCTACGAGGCATATTCAATGAACCTGCGCCTGCTGCGCCGGGGACTCCTCCTGAAATCGTGGCTACCCAATGGATCGATCAATCACCAGTAAAGTTATCGGACTTGTGCGGTCAAGTCGTGTTGCTGGACTTCTGGGCCCCCTGGTGCCCGCCATGCCGCCATACCTTTCCAAAACTCCAAAGATGGCACGAGAGTTACAAAGACAAGGGGCTGGTCATCCTCGGCCTTACGCAGTATTTCGGCGCGGCTGATGGGCGCAGAGCCACTCGCGGAGAAGAGCTCTCCTATCTGCGCACGTTCAAGAAGCAGAACCGGCTGCCCTACGGTTTCGTGATATCAGATACTGGCATCAACGATCTTAATTACGGCGTATTCTCCATTCCCATGTCGTTTTTAATTGATCGCCGCGGGAATGTGCGATTTATTGCGTTTGGTGCAGATGAACAGGAAATCGCGGGGTTGGAAAAAATGCTGCGAACGGTGATTGATGAGCCTGTAACGCCCACAGAAATGAAGAGCACAGCGGGAGCCGACAAAGATTGATTCGCTTCATTCCTTCGTCGGGATATAACCTACTGAAGGAATTGGCCGGATATTCAAGCAGGCATTAAAAGGTCGGAAGGCAACGTTGGAAAATCCAAACATAACAATCGGAATAGCTTTCGTTGCCGGAATTCTTTCGTTTCTTTCGCCCTGCGTTTTGCCGCTCGTGCCCGGTTATATTTCCCTTATGTCGGGAGTCAGCGTTGATACACTTAAGGACGGCGGTTCAGGTTCGAGAGCGCGACGCGCAGTGATTTTGAATTCGCTGGCTTTCAATGCCGGCCTCTCAGTTATTTTTCTCGCGCTTGGGACGACTGCGGGCCTCGTTGGCGCTTCAATCATCAGCAATCCGTGGGTAAGAATCATCGGCGGCATTATAATCATCGCCTTTGGTCTGCAGTTGATTGGCCTGCTGAAAATCTCAGCGCTCTATAAAGACACGCGTGTTTTTTCAAATGATAAGCCGCGAGGACCGCTGGGCTCCTTCACCTTGGGAATTGCATTTGCTGCGGGTTGGACGCCGTGCATTGGCCCAATTCTAGGTGGCATCCTTGGTCTCGCTGCCGCCAGCGGCGGATGGCGCAGCGGATTGATGCTTTCGGCTTTTTACTCAGCGGGGCTTGCCGTGCCTTTTCTTTTGACGGGCCTGGGACTAAATCAATTTCTTGCATTCTACGGAAAGTTTCGAAAGCATCTCCACAAGGTCGAGGTTGTCTCAGGAGTCGTGCTGATTATTGTGGGTTTGCTGGTGATGAGCGGCCAGTCAACCTTACTTGCGAGCTCCAGCCTAGCGGCTTGGCTGCCAAACGCTGAGGGCTGGATAAAGGTAAAGTCGGCACCGCCCGCAGCTTCAGCCCCACCTGCGGCCGGGACAAATTTCGAGCCCGCACCCGAAGTTCAATTTCAAACGCTCGCGGGCCAATCTTTCACTTTGGGCCAACTGCGCGGCCAGGTCGTATTACTTAACTTCTGGGCGACATGGTGTATTCCCTGTCGCGAAGAAATTCCCATACTGAATGCCATGCAGTACGAACTGGAGTCAAAGGGTCTGAAGATTATTGGTGCATCGTTGGAAGATACGGCGGAAGGTGTCGAGTCGTATCAGAAAGAAGTCCAGAAATTTGAGTATCAGGTACTGGTTGGCGGAGACGACGCGAAGGCAAAGTTTGGCGGCACGCCTTTACCGACTACCTATTTGATTGATCGCCAAGGTCGCATCCGGCAGAAGATCATAGGAGCGCGCGATCGTTCAGGCTGGGAAGCAGCAGTGAAGCCACTGCTCGATGAGGCGACGGCAACGGCGCAAAAGACAAACTAGACGCCGCTCTGCGGCAAGGAGAGGACGACATGAATAGAGTTTTTTTTCTAATAATCGCACTTGCATTCGTCCCAGCAACGTTTGCACAGGACGGACACGAGTACTCTCCACTCGTTGAGAAAACCGTGAACTACAAAAACTGGACACTGAAGGATATTAAAGACGACAAGCCGGTCGATCTCCGCTCGCTTGTTCAAGGCAAGAAACTTGTCATGGTGGTTTACTTCGCGCCCTGGTGTGCCAACTGGCGCAACGAAGCGCCGGTAGCCGCGAAGCTTCACGAAAAGTACAAGGATCAGGGATTTGCGATCATTGGTGTCAGCGAATACGCGTCGCGCGACGAGGTACTTAATTTCTTCGGACCCACCGGTTCGCCCTACCCGGTGGTGAGTGAATCGGAATCGCGAGGAGAACGGGACAAGACGTCACACTACGGCTATCGCCAGGCGACGGGAGACACGCGCAAATGGGGCTCGCCATATAACGTCTTTCTCGAACCAGCAACGCTGGCAAAAACCGGAGACGTTCTCACTGAAAAAGCCTGGGTAGTGAACGGTGAGTTGATCGAAGCCGAGGTAGACAAGTTTATCGGCGAACGTCTCAACGCAAAGGCAGCAGGCATCAAGCCGTGTAAGAATTAAGGCACTTGGTCCGGGATAGCCACTTACTCTGGCCTGGGGCACGGCATGCCGTGCCCTACTTTTTTGGGGTTATTCCCGGACATCTCACCTCGTATCCTCGCGAATTACTCTTCACGGTTTACTATTTACGGCACTTCACTGCTAAGATTTGCGGCTCTTTTGTCCGAGAAACGCAATCGAGCAGTTTAGAGGTCAAGATTTGGCTTGCGCCTTCCCGAGCGAGCAACCTAAAGGTTGAACTCTGAACTTCTTGAAGCTGCTTAACGATATTAATCTTATGAAACTTCGTTTGCTTTACCATGGCCATTGTTTCGACGGCGTCGCATCAGCCGCAACTTTTACTCGTTTTTATAAAGAGCGCATGCATCCTGAAGCGGAAGTGAACTACGGCGGTCTGCTACATCGCCCGGGAAACTTATTTGACCTCGAAATGTTTGACGGCGACGAAAACGCAATCGTGGATTTCAAATACGCGCCGTCTGAGCGATTGACATGGTGGTTCGATCACCACGAGTCGGCCTTCCTGACCCCAGCAGATGAGGCCCACTTCCGCGCCGATAGATCAGGCAAAAAATTTCTCGATGCTACGCGCAAATCCTGCACAGAATTCATTGCCGACGTCGCGCGTACCCAATTCGGATTCAACGATGCGCCAATGAAGACACTTGTCTATTGGGCCCACATCATTGACGGAGCGCTTTACGAATCCGCCGCACAGTGTGTTGAATTGAAAGAGCCGGCTTTACAACTTATGCAGGTTATTGAAGCTGACCCTGACGATCAGTTTATCGAACAGCTTATTCGGAGCTTGACTGTTAAGCCCCTGGAAGAGGTCGCCACCAGCGCAGAGGTGCAGCAAAGATTTAAACCAATTCTACGGCAACATTTGGAGACGCTGGAGACGATTCGTAGCAAGGCCAGGTCTTCGAAGGGCGTGGTCCATTTTGATTTAGTTGATGAGGGTTACGAGGGCTTCAACAAATTTATTCCTTACTATCTCTACCCCGAAACCACCTACACGGTGGCTTTAACACGTGGATCGCAACGAACAAAGATTTCCGTCGGCTCAAATCCCTGGTCACCACATCAGCGCACTCACAATATTGCCAAAATTTGCGAGCGTTATGGCGGTGGAGGCCACGCGGTTGTCGGCGCGATCTCGCTCAAGCCTGATGAAGTTGAAAAGGGACGAAGGGCAGTGCGGGAAATAGTTGAAGAGTTGTCAGCAACAGAAGGCAGGAGCAGTAGGCAGAAAGTGAAGTAAAACGGTTTTTCTGCCTACTGCTCCTGCCTGCTGCTTTCTGATTCCTACTTCGCCATTAAATGCTCGATCTCTTCCGGCTGCTTCGGCACTTTCGTAGTCAACACTCGCGGGCCATTTGCCGTACAGAGCACGTCATCTTCAATCCGCACGCCAATGCCTAGATACTGCTGCGGAATGTCTTTTGTATCCGGCGCGACATAAATTCCTGGCTCCACAGTCATCACCACCCCGGCCTCAAGCGCCCGCGATTGTTTGTCGTAGTAATAAATTCCCACATCATGCACGTCGATGCCGAGCAGATGTCCGAGGCCGTGCATGTAAAACTGCTTGTACTTCTCTTTCTTGATGAGGTCTTCGGGTTTCCCTTTTAAAAGTCCGAGACGGACCATTCCTTCCGTCAGCATTTCAACTGAATGTTGCTTCAGCTCGTCGTGGGTCACGCCAGGTCGGACCATTTCAACACAAGACACTTGTGTTTCCAGCACCAGGTCGTAAATGTCGCGCTGGGCTTTCGTATATCGGCCGTTTATGGGAAACGTGCGTGTTATGTCCGATGCATAGCCTTTGTATTCGGCTCCGGCGTCAACCAATAACAACTCGCCATCTTTTAATTCGCCATCGTTATTTATGTAGTGAAGCACGGTCGCGTTTGCACCGGCGCCAATGATTGACGTATACGACGGACCGGCCGCTCCTCGCCGCCGAAAAATTTGTTCTATTAGCGCCTCAACCTCGTATTCCTTCATGCCTGGCCGCACAGTCTTCATTGCTTCAACGTGGGCTTCAGCCGCAATGTCGGCAGCCTTCTGCATCAATTCGATTTCTTCCGCGCTCTTGAATACGCGCATCTCGTGAACAATGGTCGCCGGATCGACGATCGTTCGTGGCGGATGGATTGGTTTTCGATTAAGGGCACGCATCTGAGCAATCTGGCGAATGATTGTGTTGTCGAGATCCGTATTCACGCCAAGGCGGTAGTAAAGTTTTTCAGCGCCATCAAGAATTTCTTGAAGCTTTCGGTCGAATTCTGCTATGGAAAATGAGTCGTCAGCACCAAACTCACTCTTCGCCCCCTCGACGCCCGCGCGCCGCCCAACCCAGATTTCCTGATCAGGATCACGAGGTCGAACAAAGAGCGTGTACTTTTGTTTGCGCCCCGGGGCAATGACTGCGATGGCCTCCGGCTCTTCGAAGCCAGTTAGATAGTAAAAATCCGAGTCCTGTCGGAAGCGGTACTGCGTATCGTTCGAGCGAGTGGCTTCGCGTGCGGCCGGAACGATGGCGACTGACTTTTCATCCATGCTGCGCATGAATTCCTGAAGCTGCGGTCTGATCATGAAGGCTTCTCCTCTTAGAATGCCGACAATTGGGGAGGGTCATTGTACCCGAGAGGAATAGAACAGAGGAAACCAGCAAAATATTAAGTACGCCCAGGACTCGCAAAGGGCCGGCGAGACAGGCAGACGTTGCGTGCCTGGGAAAATCTCTTGTGCCTGGGAAATCTCTCAGGTGAGGAAGGCGGGCTTGCCCGCTCTTATGAGGAACCTAAGCTACGCTCCAGAAGAGCGAGGGCAAGCCCACCTTCCCAACCTGAGAGGCTGCTCAGTTTGAGACAGACCCTACAATGGCTAGCCGCCCATGCAGCTTTGTTAGATAATCGGATGCGAATGAGCATACAGACTTTACCGGCCCCGGCCGAACGCACCAAAGAAATCATTTCCTACGACCCTGCGACGGGGGATGAAATTGGCCGCGCGCCATTATCTTCCCCAGACGAAGTCAGACAAGCCGTGATCAGGGCGCGTCGAGCGCAGGCGGCCTGGGGCCGTCTCTCGTTCAAAGATCGCGGACGTGTGATTCTAAAAGCCCGGCAACTCATGCTCGCTGAACGCGACGCGATTGCCCTATTGATTTCCAGAGAGACCGGAAAACCAGCAGCTGAAGCACTGTCGATGGAGATAGTGCCGACGCTGGACGCCATGCACTATTTTGCGCACGCGTCCGAAAATATTCTTCGTACGCAGAAGATTGATATCGGTCAATATGGAATGATGGGCCGATCATCTCATATTCTTTTCAAACCGCTTGGCGTTATCGGAATAATTTCGCCGTGGAACTTTCCTTTGGCCACTCCCGTCGACGAAGTGGTGATGGCCTTGATGGCCGGCAATGCAGTTGTGCTAAAGCCCAGTGAGTTGACCCCTTTGATCGCTTTGAAAATCGGAGAGATATTCAGCCGCGCCGGTCTCCCTAATGGATTACTGGAAATTCTAACGGGGGATGGCTCGACCGGCGCAGCACTTATTGATGCCCGGGTGGATAAAATCATGTTCACCGGCAGCGTTGCTACCGGAAAACGGGTAGCCGAAGCTGCGGCAAAATATCTGACGCCCGTCGTACTCGAGTTGGGCGGCAAAGATCCAATGATTGTCCTCGAGGATGCGGACATCGAGAACGCCGCGCGTGGCGCTGTATGGGGCGCATTTGCAAATGCCGGACAGGCATGTGCATCAGTGGAACGTTGCTATGTGCAGGAATCAATAGCCCCCAGGTTTATAGAGCGAGTTATTGCCGAAACCCGAGCGTTGAAACAGGGGTTGGGGACTGGAGATGCTGTTGATATCGGCGCAATGTCGAATGAGCGGCAACTTCAAATTGTCGAAGAGCATGTAAGCGATGCGAAGCAACGGGGCGCGAAAGTGCTTACCGGCGGGCAACGCGCAGCGAATCTCGAAGGTTTCTTCTACGAACCGACGGTGCTTACCGGTGTCAACCACGATATGACCATAATGCGTGATGAAACCTTTGGCCCCGTGCTTCCCGTGATGACTTTCAAGACCGACGCTGAAGCCATCGCGCTGGCAAATGACAGCGTTTATGGTTTAACTGCAAGCGTGTGGACCAGAAACATCGCCCGAGGACGACGAATCGCACAACTTATTGAAGCAGGTACGGTGATGGTCAACGAGGTTGTTTATACCCACGGCATAGCAGAAACGCCTTGGGGCGGCGTCAAAGACAGTGGGTACGGTAGAACTCACGGCCGGATGGGTCTGCTCGAGCTGGTCACACCTCAGCATATTCACATTAATCGTATTTCATTCTTGCCCGATCTCTGGTGGTTTGGCTATTCATCTCAGGCCAGCCGGCTTTTTGGCGATCTGGCAAAGCACTTCACCACCGGGTCGTTCGTTAGAACCTCGCGGTTACTGCCGCAAATGGCCAGAAGACTTTTAGGTCGGCGGTAGCATTGCATTGCGGAAACCACGTATTCCACCGACAAAAAACAAGGGCGAGACCTACGTCTCGCCCTTTAAATCAACCCTCATACTTGGCAGTTGGAACTCTCAGTGTGCCATAGGTCCGTTTATTCTCCGGCCTCAGCCTGATCCGCCCAGATAACGAACGTGAACATCTTATTCCCGTTGCCAAAATCACGTTCAAACAGTGAAGTTCGGCCGTTGTTCGTGGTGCGAATCAGCTTACCCCACTCTGATGCTCCGTTGCCGGCAGGACCGGCTCCGACACTTTGAGAAGTGGTATTCGTGCTGTCAAGGTGGGAGTAGATCGTTACGAGTTGATCATAATCGTGCTGATTTGGGTGTTCGTTAGAAGGATCGTTCGAGCTGGCGCCGCCGGCGCCACCGTCCGGATCGTTCGTGTAATCCATGCA
>JBHEMV010000077.1:13413-13861 GCA_046262375.1 Pyrinomonadaceae bacterium | reverse complement strand
TAAAAGATCTGGTCGTGCCAAAAGCGAACAGCGCCGTCGAGTAACTTAGAGGCTGGGACGGTGAAAGCAGGATTCCATAAGAGGTCGTGTAGTCCAGGCGTTATGCGCCAGGCGCCTAATGCATGAAACAGAATTTTTTCGGGATCAGCCGATTCGTTCAAGTTAAATTCATAAAAAAGCTGATGGCCGGGATGCGCCGGATCGACCAGTTCTCGCACCTCCTCTCGTAGAGCTTTCACCTGCGCTCCATCGAGCATTTTGATTCCAGCCAGGTATCCATGCTCTCGATAGAATTCGAGTTGTTCGTCACTTAAGCGATAGCGCGACCACTCCTCCGGCGTGGATGGTTTCGTAAAAAGATTACTGATCAAACTGTGATAGCTCGATAGATCTTCAGTCATTGTTAGGTTTAGAAGTGGAGCGGGCGACGGGACTCGAACCCGCAACC
>JBHEMV010000077.1:0-13403 GCA_046262375.1 Pyrinomonadaceae bacterium | reverse complement strand
CTGATGCGCTACCATTGCGCCACACCCGCTCGAGAGCAAGGATGAAGGCGGAAGTATGAAGGATGACCACTTCCGGCTGCTTGTAAATTGAGAGGATAGTTAATGGAGATGCGGGTGTCAATAAACTGAGGCTCGCTTGATACCGAGGCTGGCTCGCTTCAACGCCATAGATTTTCCATTTATCATTTTCCATTTTACATTTGTCTTGGTTCTAACTTCTCAGCGGATCCAAAACTTTTGAGCGCGCCGTTTAGATAGGGCACTTGTGCCCCCGCGCGAGGCGGACAAGTCCGCTTTCTAAACGATGCGCGGCTGTTTTAACGCCATTTGTCATTCGCGAATACAATTTTGAATTGCAACTCGTCAAAAGGGAATCTACCAATGACAAATGAGAAATGGTAAATGATAAATGGAAAATCTTGGTCCATTCCGCTGCTCACCGCCCCACGCACTGCTCACTGCCCAGTGCTCGCCGCCCACTATTTCAAGTACTCTTCCACCAAGTCATTCCATCGTCCCTGAGCCTTTAAGATGATCTCGATGACTTCGCGCACAGCGCCGCGGCCGCCTTTTGCTCGAGTAACGTAATGGGCCGCGGAAAGAGTTTCTGGAACCGCATCCGCCACCGCGATCGCAAGCGCCGATCGGCGCATCAGCGGAATATCCACAAGGTCGTCTCCCATGAAGGCGACGTCATCTTCTTCCACTTCAGCGAGCCGCAACACTTCTTCGAAGGCTTTTATTTTCTGCGGGTCGCCCTGCCGAAGAAACTCGATGTCCAGATCTCGCGCTCGGCGCGCCAGCGCCTCAGAGTTGCGCCCTGAGATAATTCCCGTCTTAAGTCCCGCCTTATGAAACAAATGGAGACCCAATCCGTCCTGTGCGTTGAAGCTTTTGTGCTCGTCGCCATTTTCCAGAAGCCACAAGCGACCGTCAGTGAGGACGCCGTCGCAATCCATCAACAGTAGCTTGATATGCGAAGCGCGGCGCTCAATTGATGTGGGATCTTCCATTTGTCGAAGAAGTATTGTCTTTAGTTATTCACTCTGAAGATTTTCCATTTGTCATTTTTCATTTTTCATTTAGGGCTGCGAGGAAGTGCGATTAAACCAACGAATCTGCAATGACAAATGAGAAATGGAAAATGAGAAATGGAAAATTTCTGTGGCTTATGCCTCGGTAACTGGGGAACAACCGGCTACAAACAGACAGGAATGTCTGTCCTACCTACCTACCTCACTTCAAAGAGGTCGATTCCGACGAGTTTCCAGCTGCTTCCTGCACGCGAAAGAATCAGCACGGCGGTGCCCGACTGTTGCCGGCCAAGTTCCTTAGTCTCAAGGCTAACGTCGGCAGTCGCCAGATTTGCATCAAGCTGCTCCGTGCGCAACACTTTAGTCTGCCAAATCTCAGGTTGGGTTCCTACCACACCGCTAATGAACCTGATTAGCTCGCCAGAAACAACCCGCGATTCAAGCTCCGTCTTCTTGCCACTCGTTATTGCCTGGTCCAGTTGCGCGACAAATGCTCGCACTGAACCGTCAACCTGCAAAATGTTGGCAGCTGCTTCTGCTTTAACGCGTCCAGCCCGAGCCGCAAGAGACGAAGCGTATTCCGCGTCGGCACGCACGGCATGCGTGAAGTATTTTGCAGCCTCCCCCGCCTGTCCCTTCTTCAAACTGCTTTCGCCCAGTCCGACATTGGCCCAGGCGAGGGTCGCCGCCGTGGGAAGCGTTTCTTCAAGAGCAGATCGGAATAACTTCTCCGCCTCTTCGATTCTGTTCTGGCCCAGCAAAGCCCGAGCCAGAAGGACGCGAGCTTCCTGCATGTGCGGTGTGATGCCGAGAATTTCTCGGGCAATCGATTCGGCCTTGGCGTAATCCTGGGCGCCCAGTTGACGAGTCGCTTCGCTCAAAGCCTCCGAAAGATCCCTGGTGCGAGGCGCACTGTCATTTGAGTAATCCAACTGCGGATAAAGCTTTTCGGGATCAATCTCCAATCGAGTGATCGGTGATGGAGTTTTGAAAACGGCCTCACTGAAATTGAGCGACGGCACGGTGACGTCAACCGAAAGCTGCTCGCCACTCGCGGTCGTCGCTCTTACAGTGGTCACCACGTCAGTCGATCCAAGGTTTCTCAACGCGGACACCCATTCGCTGCCTCGCCGTTGCGGTACGCCAATCATTAGATCAAGATCCGTAACCTGATCGATCTGCTGGTCCAGAAGCGTCTTTATTCGAGCGCCACCTCGTTCGACCAGAGCATTGCGAAAGGAAGCAAGATCTATCCCAGACGTCCTTCCCTTCCCCGACTGGAGTAGAGTGCGAAGCGTGCTAACAAAAGCATCGCGCCCAAGGCTATGTTCGATGAGGCGCCATACCATCGCACCTTTATTCGGCACTGAGTTGAAATAGGTTGAATCGAGCGGCGTGACGCGCGCGAGTGGACCATCTCTTTTGGCAACCGAGCTGTAAGCGATTCGCTCTCGTAAGAGCTCGGCCTGTGCTGCGTCGCGGCCAAATTGTTTTTCAATGAACATTCCTGCAAGGAACCGCGTGAGGCCATCGCGCAGGAGCCCGCCGCCTTCCCCACGCACGGGAGTTTGTGCCCCCATCCACAAGCGAGAAATGGATTCTGAAATAAGTAGAGCCGTGCCTGCATCCAGCTTTGACCTGCGAAAGGCACCGGGCTCGACCAGAATAGTACCGGCGTCACTGAAGCCCGACCCGCGCCGCACAGCTACCAGGCGGATTGGAACCTCCGGTACCGGACCAAGTTGGACGGCGTAATAAGCACGAGCACTGGCAGCGAACGTTACAGCAGCTTCCGCTTGTTTTTTCTCTTCCGTAGTCGCGCCTCGCGCGAGGAATACTGTGATGTTCTTGCTTTCGCCCGTACCTTCCACTTTGTCCCAGTCACCCTGAACGAAAAAGGGCTGCGCATTGAGCGGCTGCTCGTATGTAGTTGAGCCGGCCCCGCCAATCTTTTCCACACCCGAAGCAATCACATTTGCACCATTAACAACCAAACGGACAGGCGCCGTGTCGCTACCGCGGGCGGAAAACGGCGAGTTAGGGGTCGGAGACCAGAAAGAAAGCGGAAGGAATTGGGAGCCTATTGGCGAGATTGCGGCGAGGCCGGTATTACTTTCGACCGGGAAGACGTAATTGATAGTTAAAACGAGAGGCCCGTTAGGAGGAATTGAACTGGGAAGCGTGACAGTTACCCTTTGCAGGTTTCCAGTTTCCGAAACCATGCGAAAGTTTGCGTTTGCGCCTCCGACCGTTACCGCTTTGATACTGGCCTTGGTGTTGATGCGAAACGTAAAGGATGAACCTGCGCCACGACCTACGTTAGCTGCGCTAAGAATTGCGATGACGCTTAAAGTGCGTTCACTCTGCTGAACATTTGCAGTGATGTCGAAGTTAGTTATTTGCCAGGCCGCCCGCGCTTCTTCCTGGGCCGTAGCGGCCAAAGAAACGAGCGAAAGCCCGAGTGCTACAAGAGTTGTTACGAAAGTTCTCATCATATGTGCGCGAATCATTATCGTCTCTCTGTGCGATCCATCAGGGTCCTCGCGTCGCTGGTTAAACTTAATTACCTTGAGCAAGAACCATTACCGCCTGGAGGGATCCGTCAGGTTTTCCGTCCTATTTGTTGTGCTACAGCTCCATGTTTCTAACAAGTTTATGAATGTCCCGCAGGATCAGCAGCAATCGTTCCATCCGTTCAAGAGGCAGCGCGTTTGGTCCATCTGACAGCGCGCGCTCAGGGCATTCGTGCACTTCCATGAAAACCGCGTCCACACCGCATGCCACTCCCGCGCGCGCGAGCGGTTCGATGTATTCAGATTGCCCGCCGGTTGCATGTCCTAGTCCTCCCGGAAGTTGGAGCGAGTGTGTCACATCAAACACTATCGGGACTCCAAAGTCGCGCATGATTGGAAACGAACGCATATCAACCACTAGATTATTGTAACCAAAACTTACCCCGCGCTCCGTGAGCATTAGTTTTTCGCAACCAACTGCCCTCGCTTTTTCTACTATGTTCCGAGCGTCCTGGGGCGCGAGAAACTGTCCCTTCTTAACGTTGACTGCGCGACCCGAACGCGCCGCTGCTAATATGAGATCGGTCTGGCGCGAAAGAAACGCTGGAATCTGCAGAATGTCCGCAACTTCAGCAACCGGCCCTACCTGGGAAACGTCATGAATGTCGGTCAGCACTGGAACGCCAATTTCTTTTTTCACCTCTCCCAACACGTCAAGACCTTCCTCCATTCCCAGACCTCGAAAACTCTTGAGAGACGAGCGGTTCGCTTTATCGAATGACGATTTGTAAATGAAGCCAAGCCCGGCTTTTCGTGCTCGCGACGAGCATTCTCGCGCCATCATCAACGCATGTTCGCGCGATTCGATAACACAAGGCCCGGCGATGATGGCCAATTGGCCGTCGCCGAAAGTCGTGTCGCCTACGCTAAAAGATTTTACGTGCACATTCGCCATGGTTTACTATTCTAAAAAGGTTTCTTGAGTATGCGCTTGACCTTCTTCACAAAGGACCCAACCTTTGACCCTTTCTTATCTTTGTCTGGTGTCTTCGCTTCGCGGTTTCCTGAAGGTGATGGCGTTGCGGAAGGCGACGGCGATAGAGATGGCGATGGGGACGGAGACCTCGATGGCTCAGCTGTTGGACTCGGGCTGGCTAAAACAACAGCTTGTTGAACGGTCGCTTCGTGACGCAACCTTCTGGCAAGTGCGGCGCCAATCAAAAGTATCGCGATCACTACAGCGGCGATCACGCGCAGTTGTTTCTGTGACTTGTCCGACGCGTTGACTGATACCGACACCCGCGGAAAATAACGTCTACCGCTCGATTCCAGGATCGCTGGGCTGGGACCGTTTCCTCCCACGCCTCGCGACGGTTGGACCGGAGTCACTAAGGTCATTTCGTTAACCTCCGCATTTGCGGCGCGGTTTTCTCGCAAACGAGAGATATCGATGACCAGCCGGCCCGATGGCGATTCGGTTCCTACGCTGCGTAATGCTGCCAGGTCCGGTGAACTAGTGATTGCCGCGTGTTCGTAGCCGAGTCGCTCCGCTGTCGAGAGTAATTCCCTGCGAAACTCGGCAGCATCTGCCGGACGATCCTGGGGACGTTTTTCCAGTGCATGAAGAACCACTTGCTCCAGGGGCAGAGGAATCGAAGAGGCAAAATCACGAGGGCTGCGCGGCAGTTCGGACGTGTGCTTTATCGCGATTGCAAGTGGCGACGTCCCACTGAATGGAACAGCACCCGTAAGCATCTCATAGAGAATGACGCCGAGGCTGTACACGTCGGCAGCGGGCGTCAATTCGGCGCCGGTACACTGCTCGGGCGACATGTAACGCGGCGTACCGATCATGACGCCGATTTGAGTCAGCGTCTTCGGATCATCATCCTCATACGATTCGGCAGCTAGTTTTGCAATACCAAAATCCAGAACCTTGACAACAACCGGTACTTCCGCACGTTGCGCAATGAAGATGTTGGCGGGTTTCAAATCACGATGAATGATTCCTGCCTCATGCGCTGCCGCTACTGCAGCGGAAATCTGCAACATCAGGGACACTGAGCGCGCCGCGTCCAGCGGCGCTTCTTTTGCCAGCACGTCGCGAAGATTTCGGCCCTCGAGCAACTCCATCACAAGATAGACATAACCATCAAGTGATTCGCCGAAGTCGGTGACTGTTACGGCGTTCGTATGCTGCAAAGAACCTGCGGCTCGCGCTTCACGGCGAAACCGGGTCCGGGCGGCGTCGTCTTCGACAAAACGCTGATTCAAAACCTTTACGGCGACCGGACGATCGATCAGTAAGTGGCGGGCCCTGTAGACGGTTCCCATTCCGCCGATACCTAATCGCTCTTCGAGACGATACTTGTCGTCAAGTGTATGTCCCACGAGCGGGTCGATGGGAGCCGGCTCGGCGACCGTTGCGTCAGCCTGGAGCAGCGATTGATCCTCAGGACAAAACCTCACGTCCGCAGGATAGTTCCTTCCGCATGTAGGGCAATGAAGCATATGAAGTCGGAGTTCTGAAGAGAGCGCGTGCATTATCACCCAAACAGAAGCGCGAACGGTAGCGAGCGGGTCGGTGGGCAGTGGGTCAGTTTGGAATTTCCGAGCGACTTGTTACTGGGAGCGCGGGCGCCCTCGCCCGCAAGGTTGTACAGATCTCTTTACGAAAAGCTTGCCCGTTATGTGGCGTTGCGGGCGAGGGCGCCCGCGCTCCCAGTGTAATGTCGAGTAATTGTGCGTAAACAGGAAGGAGCTTGCCCTCGCCTCTTAAATGCCACTCAATAATCCATAGCCAGGAGTGACGAGCCCCACTTTCTCTTGTCTTCGATGTGTTGCACGTGGCAGGAGATGCAGTTTGGTTTGTCCTGGGAGATTAAGAGCTTCGTTTCGGGTTCAGAGCTTCCGTTGTGGCAACCGCCGCACGTCGTTCGCGGGGTTGTCCGATCGATCGGGTTAAATGTTTTATGACAACTGGAACACGACAATTCACCTTGCATGTTTCCGGGAGTGCCGGGGAGCGCACGCACGCGTTGCACGTGAAGCGCATGAAATTGTTTGCTGCGCCAATTATCCTCGGTATCAACCGGGAGCCGCGTTATGGCTATCTGCTTTAGAGCCCACGCCGTATCGTCCAATCCCTTCCACTTCCACTTCCCTTCCGAAACAGGATAGCCAAAAGTTCCTCCGTGAGGCGTCGAGACTCTGCGCCCGTTATACAGATTCTTATTGGCATCCGTGTGACATTCGGTGCACACGACCACGGCAGCCGGGGCCGCTTTGAAATCCGTTCCGCGGTGCTCGGCGTGACAGGAGACGCAGCCTACGCCCGCACGGATGTGCGGCTCAATTACGGTAGCGACAAAACCTTCCGCGTCGTGGCACGACGCGCAACGCGCTTCCATGCTTTCCGAAAAAGAGTGGCACGACCTACAGGAGTTTGCGTTAGCCCTGACCGCAATGGGCGGAGATAGATCAAGCTGAGCCTTGGCATGAGCATGAGAAACCGGAGCGGGTGCATATGCGCTCGTGTACCAGTAAGCAGCTGCGACGGAAAGCAAGCCTACGCCGATCGCGCCCCAAAGAAAGAATGAAACTGTCCAATGCGACGCCAGGTCTGTCGTGGGTGTCCAGTTAAATTGGGCTTTGCCGGCACGCCCGTGACTCTTTGGAAATAATGGTGAAGGCCGCACCATTTTGCCCGCCTCGCGAATGCGCTTATCCCAGAAAATATCAAGTGCTTTATCTCCCGGAAGCGGCGCGGGGCGACTTTTCGCGTGGACTTTTTTTTCGCCGGGAATCTGCTCGGGCAGGAGTTTTGTCGTGCCGCGCTGCGGGGTGAGAGCGTCCGTGGCCTCTACCACCATTCCAATCTGAAGCGAAACGGTGATTACGAGCGCATCCTCGGTGCGATCAATGTCCAGCAGGAAGGGTCCGACTTCCAGAATGTCTCCAGGCGATAGCGCCTCATTCGCTTCAACAGCTTTCCCATTGAGTTTTACTGGATTGGATGCTCGAAGGCTGAAAATGTAATGGCTTCCGCTCACCTTTTTAATTCCAGCCTGTGCTCGCGAGACGGAGGGATGGTTTAGAAGCAGTTCGCATTCCAGCAAGCGGCCGATGAGAAGGCCTTCAGAGATGATAGTGACCGGGTCCTGGACCAGATCCTCTCGGATGATGACGAATCTATTCTCCTGCGCCATTTTTCACTTCACTGCAAAATAGATCACTTGAATCACGTGCACGATCATTAGCGCCAGCATTGCCGACGTTGAAACTACATGAGGCGCGATCCAGAGCTTGAGAATTTTGTGCAAATAAATGAGGGCCTCGACGCGCCGCAAAGTCACAGCCGTCTCTACCGCCTTCAGCAGGAGAGTTCGTTCCTCGTTGCTAGCGAGTCGTGTCAAGCGTTCCTTAAATAGCTCGCGCGCTTCGGCAAGTGACGCTGTTAGCGGCTCGCGCCGGGTGAACTGTCGCAGGAGAAATGAGAAGGTAAGAAACCGATTAACCACTCTTTCCTCAATCTCTTCGCGCAGCCAACCCTCACTTTCCTTAACTATTTCATCGAGTTCCTGCTGGAGTTCGACTCGCCTTCCAATCAAATCCTCTACCAGCAACGGCTCGCCTTCGATGCTGGTCATAATTCTGGGCGCGATAACGTAAGAAGCAATGCCAAACAGACCCGAGGCAATAACCATGTCGAACGTAAGGTAAAGAGCCGTAGTCAACAGACCGCCAGTGTGCCGGCCCGCGTGTAACATTAAGATCAGACCCGCAAGTCCGCCGATGTAAACATGGACCAGCATCCAGTAGCGAAGAGCGCCGGCTCGTCTTCTGTAAACCTGTTTGCGTAGCGGGTAGGTCATCACGGCAGCCACACCGAAAAGTCCCACTAAGCCTGTGGTCCAACGCATCGTCAACCATGTTCCTGTCAGAAGCTCATCAAATCCGTGTGCTAGTAATCCCCAAATCGCTGCCGTCCCGGCCAGCACTATTAAGGCCACTCCAGCTACGTGGATAGTTTTGGCTAGCGGATCGCTCTTATGAATGTTTCGGCCAAAAGCTTGAGTCTGATTCCGAAAAATTAGTCCTTGAGTCCTTTCCACCTCGCTGAAATATCTCACTGGATCGACACGCAGCAAGGCGCCGGTCGGGCAATTCTCTTCACATGAATATGCTTGCGTCTGCGAGCCTTGAGGATTAAGCGGCGTGTGTTCGCAGAGATTGCATTTAATTGCTGCCACATCATCTGATGGCGTTAGTGGGAGTGGAGCGGAAGGTTTTGAGAGGCCAAACGTTTTCTTAAGCGCGCCCATCAAGTCAAAGGTCAAAGCGGGCTGGCGGTGCTCGCCATCGCCGCTGTTGCCCTCGTTCCTTGGCACCATCGAGATCGCGTCGTAAGGACACTGGGTAGCGCAATCGAAACACCCTATACAGGTTGCCGGGTCTATATCTACGTATCCTCGGGGATCGCGGAATATTGCGCCAGTCGGACAGCCGGTTAGACATTCTGGATCTTTGCAGTGCATGCATACCTGTGGAGACAGCACATGCTGCGTCCGGCTGCTACCGAGCGAGACGGGCCGAGTAATGCTGATGCCGCGCCGCAGCAGGCGTGATTGGCCATGAACCTTGTGACACGCAAGCGAGCAGTTGCCGCATCTGACGCAAAGGTCCATATCCATAACCAGGAGGTTTGCACCATCAACGATACCGGTCGCTATCTCAGCTTCTGTCGAAGCAAGTGCGCGCAAGTCCTTGACTAACTCGATTGCGGGAGGATTGTCGTCCACAGTTGAGAAAGCTGCGAACGCTGCCACGATTCGATCCCGCAGTGCAGGATCCGCTGCCAAAGCTGCGACTGGAATCTCTAACACTTCCGTGCGGGCCATTACTGACGCGCTATATTTCCACGTCTGGTTGTGGTTCGCGCCTTCCAGCCCCAGGCAATTTCCCGCGCCCAAAAAGTCCACACCAATTGTTTCGCCCATGCCGACTGCGATACCTGAGGCAGCCGGGTCCAGAGAGACTCCGCTCACTCGCCTGACCCATCCGCTTTTGACAAGAACAACTTTCTCGATTGGCGTACCTTCCTCACAAAGCACGTGGTGCTTTGCGTAGACCATAAACTTCCCAATATTCCGGAGCTCTCGAACTATCTGGTCATTCGCCGTACTACCTTCGTGTGTTAACTCTTCCAACACACGGCCAAGGCCGTGGGCTCGATACGTCTCATCAATCACATGGCCAAACCTTGGAAGTTTTCTTAGCAGACGAAGGGCCGGCCTGGTTACCTCAAGCACGGTCGCTGTCTCGTGCTTCGGTACAATCACTGTCGCATTCCGCTCTACTCCGGCAAGCACTGCCATTTCACCAAAACAGGTGCCCGGCTGCAGGCGGCTGATCTTGCGCTGGTCTCCACTTGGCTCCGCAATGTAGACGTCGAGAGCGCCGTTCACGGAGAGGTAGAAGGTATTTCCACCCCACTCGCCCTGTCGCATGATTGCCTCGCCACTGTCATAAGCCAGTAAGCGAACATACGGTCCCACTTTCTTCCCGCTGGGATTTTCTTTTCCCTCCACAATGACCTGGAGATCGTTGGCGTTCTTCAGCTTCCCGTTCTGTTCTATGAAGAGTTCAGAAGTAAGCTCTAAAGACTTCAAACTGGAGAGAATTGCGTTTCGGTCAGTAATTTCGCGCGGCATGAGCGAGTTATACTACGTCGGGGAATAAAGATAAATAAGGTATGTAGCGATCAGGTTAGCCGGGAGGGACTCGCGAGTCCTGATTCATAAGCGCAACCGTCTCACCAACCGCGGAAGATAATCTTTCATTGGCCGCCGCCTGAATTTGTCTTATAGTGAAAGAGGTTTTTCATCTTCGCTTGGAAATCATAAAGGCTTAGCTGACCGCGAGGGTCTGGCTTTACTTGAACATGTCATCGGAACCGCTTCAGTCGTTATCTCTCGAACAACAGGTAGGACAATTCTTCTACATCGGCCTTCCGGGAACAGAGCTTGACGCGGATACGCGTGCTTTAATCGAGGAAGTCCAGCCGGGTGGCATTATCATCTTCGGTCGCAATGTCCGGAGCCCGGAGCAGTTGAGGTATCTTCTCGATGGCGTTCGCAAACTCCTGCCGCATAGCCCGCTCATTGGTATTGATCAGGAGGGCGGTCTCGTCGATCGCCTCCGAAAAATCTTTACGCCCATGCCTTCGGCTAGAACAATACGCGAACACGGCGATCTGGCCGCCTCGCGCGCGCTGGGAAGGATCACCGGCGAAGCTTTGCGATTTCTTGGCTTCAACATGAATTTTGCGCCCGTTATGTCGATCATGACTGACGAGCGCGACCTGCTCTCCAATGGCCTTTACTCACGTTCATTCGGTCGCTCGCCTGGCGAAGTGCTCGGCTACACGACCGTTTATCTGCGTGGATTGCAGGAGACCGGGCTGATTGCTTGTCTCAAACACTTTCCTGGCATTGGCGCCGGCGAAGTGGATTCACATGAGCAGATGCCCATGGTCAGTCTTTCGCACGACGACTTGATGGCGCTCGATCTCGCGCCTTACATAGAGCTTTTTCAGCGCCAGGATGATCGAGTGCGTTGTGTGATGGTGAGTCACGGCGGATTTCCTAACATCAATATCACCAAGGGTGTTACGGGCGGATTACTCGAACCGGCGTCCCTGAGCCATAACATCGTTACCACCGTGCTACGCGGCGAACTTGGTTATCAACATCTCGTAGTAACAGATGATCTGGAGATGGGGGCGATTGCGAAACACTGTGAAATCGAAGCCGCTGTGGTGCGGGCTTTTCTCGCCGGGAATGACATGATGCTGATTTGCGCGCGTCCGGATATTATTCGGCGCGGCTATCAAAGCCTGCTTGCAATTGCGAAGAATGGCAAACTCCCGAAGGATCGGGTAAGCGCCTCGCTTGAGCGGATAGCCGCGATGCGATCTATCGTCAAACCGCCGCCACCCTTTGAAGGCGAGAAGTTTAAAGCCCTTTCAGATGAGACTAGCAAACTGAATGAGAAGCTCAACTACAAGTACGGAGGATCAATCTGATGCGTTCCTTGAGAGTAGCCTGCGTGCTGGCCCTTCTGATGGCTGTCCTAACCCCAATTGGCTGCCGGCATCGGAGCAGCTCCTTCGTCATAGCCCTGGACAACAACATCCGGACTATTGATCCAATCGGCTCGCCGTCAGTGGACGCCGCCAGCGAGCGTGTGCGCGCGCTTATGTTTAATTCGCTGGTGAAGAAAAATGAGAGGTTTGACTACGTCGGCGAGCTGGCCTCAGACGTTAAGCAATCTGACGACGGCACAACCTTTACGTTTACTCTGCACGACGGTGTAAAGTTTCACGACGGACGGACGCTTACTTCACCAGACGCGAAGTATACGCTGGACCTTGTTTTTACCAGCACTTTTGCCAAGTCAGCCAGTTTCTATGAGGGTTCGGGAGCCAGCAAGAAGAGTTACATAAAGAGCGTAGAAGCGCCCGACCCTAAAACGCTCGTCGTTACGCTAACAAAGCCGTGGACGGGCTTGCTCAGCAATTTGGTTCCTATTTCAATTATTCCGAAAGATAGCTATGCGACGCAAAAAGATCATCCGCTGGGTACAGGTCCATTCAAGTTCGTAGGTTATGATAGCTCGCAGCAGGTGCTGGATCTCCAGGCAAATCCCGATTACTGGGAAGGCGCCCCTCATATCCCGATGTTACGTGTCCGCGTGATTGCTGACACTAACGCACTCCAGGCCGAGCTGCGTTCTGGGCGAGTCGATATTGCGCCCTTGCCTACCAGCTTGTCGCCGGATGCAGTCAAGCTTCTGGGACAAGATTCGAATCTTCAGGTACTTCAATTCACCGGCTCGAATGTTTATTTACTGACTTTCAATACCAATGCGCCCCCGCTCGATGACGTGCGTGTCCGACAAGCGATTGCCTACGCCGTTGATCGCGAAGGACTGATTCGCGATCTGCTATTGGGTCAGGGAAAGATTGCGCAGTCAATTTTGCCGGAAGAATCCTGGGCTTATACTCCCGGGAAAACATATTCATTCGATCCGGCGATGGCGAAGAAGCTTTTGGACGAAGCTGGTCTGAAAGATCCTGATGGCGACGGTCCGCAGATGCGGTTTGCCAAGCCGGTTGTCTTCAAGGTTTCTGGCAGCAATGTAGCGGCAAAGAATAATGCCGGCGTTATTCAAAATTATCTGAAGAACGTAGGCGTTCCTGTTTCTATCGAAACTGCTGAACTGAATACTTTGTTTGACGAGCTGCGGCGCGGAAACTTTCAGCTTTTCTACGGACAGTGGGTCGGGGGAAATCAGGATCCCATCTTCTATAAAGACCTGTTCGCGACTTCTGAGATACCAACTGAGACGCGCGCTTCTCGAAATCGCAGTCGTTACAGCAACAAAGAACTTGATGCGCTCCTCGACGAGGCTGTGAATACCTTTGACCGCGAAAAGGCGAAGCAGCTTTACACGCGAGTCCAGGAAATTGTGAGTCGGGAGGTGCCAGTTTTCACCCTGTGGTACCAGGCAAACATCGTCATTGCCAAAAAAAATGTTGGCAACATTAAGGTTGATGCCAGCGGTGACTGGGGATTCGTCAGGAGTCTGACAGTTCAATAGCAGGGCAGAAGTAGGACAGGCATTCTTGCCTGTCTCTTTGCAGACAAGTATGTTGAATAGCAGAGCGGCGACTTGTCGCCGCTTTCACTCGCGCCGGCTTGACGCCGCGTTTTGATTACGAGCACCCGCGTTGCGGACTGCGACGAGTCACAATCGACCAAAGCGCTGACGAGTCAGCGCACTCCAAATTTTT
>JBHEMV010000076.1:13620-13873 GCA_046262375.1 Pyrinomonadaceae bacterium | reverse complement strand
GAGGAGGTTCGCCGTTTGCGCAAACCTCCTTTTTTATTCAAGTTAGACCTCTCTTATCCCTCACTGAAATTGGAAACCCTTCCTGATTAGGCATCTTTCCTTATCAACCAGCGAAAGCGCTAGCGGTGTTTCAAGCAAAACAAGATAACCAAAAAGGCTTCCCCGCTATCGTAAAAACAGTTTAAACGATGTACATCCTTTCCCGGCCCTTCAATAAGGGAAAGATACGAGGAGGAATTTCAAACCGATGATG